>NZ_BAAGIQ010000045.1:0-17861 GCF_054658175.1 Alkalibacterium sp. s-m-28 | reverse complement strand
AAAACCTCTTGGCATTGGCCAAGTAAAAGAAAATCAATGAGGCAGGGACTGCCTTTTGAGCCTACCCCTATCCGATTCCTCTGTCTGTATGAAGTCTGTGCAGATAAGAATGGAGTTCGTAGGAAGCACCCACTTCAAAATCCAAAGGATTTAAGTGGTGGGTAGTTCACATTCACTTCATTTTGGCCTATAATAGTGTAGAGCAAGTACCTAGAAAAGAGGGAGACAATGAGTTATCAAGCTTTATATCGTGTCTGGCGTCCCCAGCGGTTTTCAGACGTAGCTGGACAGGAGGCTGTCACCAAAACGCTTAAAAATGCCTTGAGTCAGGGCAATACCAGCCACGCCTATCTTTTCTCCGGACCTCGGGGAACAGGAAAGACCAGTGCGGCCAAAATTTTTGCTAAAGCCATGAACTGCCCTCATTCTCAAGATGGAGAGCCATGTAATGAGTGTGACATCTGTGAATCGATCACACGAGGGAATTTGAATGACGTCATTGAGATAGATGCCGCCAGTAATAACGGTGTAGAAGAAATAAGAGACATCAGGGAAAAGGCAAATTATGCGCCGACCCAGGCTGAGTATAAAGTATATATTATTGACGAGGTTCACATGCTGTCAATGGGAGCATTCAATGCACTTTTGAAGACACTCGAAGAGCCTCCTGCGAATGTCGTGTTCATTTTAGCTACAACTGAACCGCACAAAATTCCGCTGACGATCATTTCAAGGACGCAACGGTTTGATTTCAGACGTATTTCCCCTCAGGATATTATCAGACGGATGACATTTATTCTGCAGGAAAAGGACGTGGCTTACGAAGAAGATGCACTTCTGGCTATCGCCAAGGCGGCGGAAGGGGGTATGCGGGATGCTTTGAGCATACTCGATCAGGCCTTGTCCTTTTCAAGCGGGTCGGTCACTTTAGAAGATACGCTTCGAATCACCGGCAGCATCACTCAGGAGCTGCTGGGCGATTACGTCTCCGCTTCTTTAGTCAACGATACGGAGAAAGGATTGAGCCTGCTTCATGCGATCCTTCAGGAAGGAAAAGATGCCAACCGACTGGTCGATGACACGATCCTTTTCTGTAGAGACATCCTGATTTATAAGAAGACAGGGGAAGATGTCCTGCTTAAAATGAGTAAGGTCGATGACCAGTTCAAGACTCTCGCAGAAGAAGCCGATCCTGAAAAAATTTACGAAATCATTCGGGTCATGAATCAGACCCATCAGGAAATGAGGCTGTCCAGTCACGCGGAAGTTTATCTTGAAGTTGCGACAGTCCGACTGACCCAGCCTGTTTCAAAACCTGCGAGTGGATCGGCTGCTGGTCCTGTACAGGAAATGAAAGCAGACAACGGAGACATCGATGCATTGAAGAAGAAAATGCAGCAGATGCAGACACTGATCGAGCAGATGCAGCAGGGGGGGCAGAAACCTGCTGCGCCAAAAGCCTCGAACCAGTCACGTAAATCCAGGAAACAGCAGACGTTCAAGGTGAATCAGACACAGGTATTCAAAGTGCTGGAAAAAGCGACAAAAGGAGATCTGGTCAAGCTGAAAGATGTCTGGCCTGATCTGATTGATTTCCTGCCTGCAGGTCAGAAAGCAATAATGAAGACCTCCAAGCCAGTTGCGGCCAGTCCTAATGGGTTGGTTGTCACCTTTGATTATGATATTCTATGTGAGAGGGCTTCAAATGATTCCTTCCTTCTGGAATCGGTCGGTGACTATCTTGAAAAAGTGATCGGTCATCGTGCCGGGATGTGCAGTGTGCCGAGTGAACAATGGCCTGCAGTCCGTCAATCATTTATTCAGCAGATGAAAAATCAGTCCGGGGAATCTGAAGAAGTCTCCAGCGAAGAACAGTCAGAACCGGAAGAAGAACCCGTCGTGAGTGAAGCGATCGGTCTCTTCGGAGAAGAAATCGTAAATATTAAAGAATAAGAGAGGATGAATGCCGATGCGCGGTGGAATGGGAAATATGCAAGGTATGATGAAGAAAATGCAGAAGATGCAGAAAGAAATGGAACAGGCTCAGGCTGCTCTGAATGCAACAGAGTTTACTGGATCAGCTAATGATGACCTGGTGACAGTCAAATTTACAGGAGACAAAACATGTCGGGAAGTTAGAATCAAAGAAGACATCGTTGATCCTGAAGATGTGGAAATCATTGAAGACCTCGTTCTTTTAGCTGTAAACGATGCGTTAGGTAAAATCGATGAAGAAACTGAAAAAACAATGGGCAAGTACTCTAAAGGATTAGGAATCCCAGGATTATAATCTGGAGGAATGTTTGTAGACTGTATGACGAGTATGGATCTATTCGTTTCGCAGTAGAAAGGAAACGGTTATGCACTATCCAGAACCGATAGCACAATTGATGGAGAGTTATATGAAACTGCCAGGAATCGGGGAGAAAACAGCTGCCCGCCTGGCTTTTTATACGGTGAATATGAAAGAAGATGACGTGACCCGTTTTGCCAAGTCACTGATCAGCGTTAAACGTGACCTGACATACTGTTCGGTCTGTGGGAACATGACACAGAATGACCCATGTGATATCTGCGAAGACAAGAATCGGGACCAGTCTGTCATCTTAGTAGTGGAGCAGGCAAAAGACGTGATAGCAATGGAGAAGATGCATGAATTCAAAGGCTTGTATCATGTCCTTCATGGCGTGCTCTCTCCTATTGAAGGGACTGGCCCGGAGGATATCAATATTCCTGTCCTGATCAAACGTCTTCAGAAAGATGAAGTCAAGGAAGTTATCGTTGCGACCAATGCAACAGCTGAAGGAGAGGCAACGGCAATGTATCTGTCGAGACTGATCAAGCCGGCAGGAATCAAAGTCACACGTCTGGCCCATGGTTTATCGGTTGGCAGTGATATTGAATATGCCGACGAAGTTACTCTGCTGAAAGCTGTTGAAGGCAGAAGAGAAATGTAGGGGATCATAGTATGGGATTGTTCAGAAAAAAACACCAGCTTAAGAATACGTACGATGATAAACTGATCGCACTCATCAATAAGCAGAAAAAACTGTACGAAGCCGATAAGCAACTGGAAGAACTGATGATCAAGGACCATCCGGAATGGGAAGTACAGCTTAAACTTCAAAAGGCCAAGTATTTTTATCTCTTTAAAGAAGCGCGTATCAGACAGGTTAGAGGGGATCATCTTAGTTAATAACACGAAGGGTGCGGTCAGTGACTGTACCCTATTTATTTTTTACTTGATATAGAAAGAATAGACAACCTCTCCTCATCTAACGTATAATATAAGTAGAAATCGATTAGAAAGTTGGAAGAAGGCTTGAAGGGACTATTTATAACTATTGAAGGGCCTGATGGAGCAGGTAAAAGCAGCCTGGTCAGAAGACTTCAAAAGGCCATACAGGAGGAAACAGACCGTCCTTTAGTAATGACAAGGGAACCTGGTGGAAGTGATATTGCCGAAGAGATCAGAGAAATCCTGCTCAATCCTGTACATACTAAGATGGATGCCAGAACTGAAGCGCTGCTTCTCGCTGCTGGAAGGCGACAGCATGTCGTTGAAAAGATCAGACCGGCATTGAGCAGAGGAGACATCGTCTTATGTGACCGTTTTGTCGATAGTTCGATCGCTTATCAGGGGCAGGCTAGAGGAATTGGTGTAGAAGAAGTCAAGGCCATTAATGCCTTCGCTATTGAAGGGTTAAAACCTGATCTGACGATCTATCTTGATGTCGCAGCGGAAGTCGGCTTGTCACGCATACGGGACAAGAAATCCAACCGTTCTCAGGATCGCCTTGAGCTTGAAACCGTCACTTTTCATGAAGAAGTAAGAAAGGGATACGCTCGGCTGATCAGTCAGGAACCCGAGCGGTTTTCCATTATCGATGCATCTCAGGCAGAAGAAAAAGTATTTGAAGATACCTGGGCAGTCATCAAAGCAAAACTGAATGACACATATTGAAAATAAGAAAGGATGATCACGATGAAACTAATCGTAGCAATTGTACAGAATCAGGACAGCAAACGTCTGGCAGATGAATTTGTGGAGAACGGAATCAGAGCCACAAAACTCTCTTCCACCGGTGGGTTTTTAAGATCAGGTAATACAACATTCCTGTTAGGGGTAGAGGACCGGAAAGTTGACGAGGTACTTGAACTGATCAAAGAGAACTGTTCAACCCGCAGCCAGACAATGATGAGCCCACCGTCTTATGATTTTACTCTGGAATCAGACCTGACGTATCCAGTGGATGTTGAAGTTGGAGGAGCGACGTTATTCGTTCTGCCAATCGACCAGTTCCTGCAATTTTAATCGAGAAAGAGGACAGATAATGTCTACTCAAACAATCAAACAGCCGAGCATTCAGCGGCTGTTTCTTCAGTTGCTTAATCAGAAGACACTGCAGCATGCCTATCTGTTCGAAGGCAAAGCGGGTACTGGAAAAAAAGACATGGCCATGTGGGTCACGCAGTCTCTTTACTGTCCGGAAAGCAGCAGCGAGGGCGGAGCCTGTCAGACCTGCCAGACGTGTCAACGAATCAGAGCGCATTATCATCCGGATGTTATTGAAATCGAACCGGATGGTCAGTCAATTAAAATTGGACAAGTCAGAAGCCTGAAAGAAGAGTTTACAAAAAGTGGAATGGAAAGCCGCCGGAAAGTCGTCATCGTTGAAGATGTAGAAAAAATGACGATCCAGGCTGCAAACAGCCTGCTTAAATTTCTGGAAGAACCGGATGGAGAAATCTACCTGTTTCTTCTGACCACGGCAAAGCACAGACTGCTGGACACGATCCTGTCTCGCTGTCAGCTGATTCATTTTCCTCAGCTGCCTAAAGAAGAGCGACTGTCTCTTCTTGTCGAGCGTGGCATTTCAAAAGAAAAGGCAGCTTTGCTGATCCATCTGACAAGTGATGCCGATCAGGCCCAGGAACTGGCTGAAAATGAAGAGTTGCTTCAATTGGTACAGGCAGTCTGGAAATGGTTCAGTTTCATGTCCAAGAAAGATGATCAGGCCTTTGTTTATGTGCATACCGATCTGATGCCTCTGGCTCGTGAGAAGAAAGATCAGCTGATGGTCATGGATCTGGTTCTGATCCTTCTTCAGGATATACTGAACAGCCAGGTGAGTGAAGCACATGTTTATGCATTCGAAAAGTATAAGGAGACTATTCAGTCAGGAGCTCAGCGTTTTCGTCCATTGGCGATAGCTGAAATGATGGAAGTCATTTTGAACGGGAAGAAAATGCTTGACAGTAATGTCGCTGCCCAGGGGGTTTTTGAAGACTGCTCGCTGCAGATTGTTGATGTCATCAGGAATAAAAGATAAATGAAAAGACTCTCAGTTCATTTGGCTTTTTCATTCTAATCATGGTATGCTATAAAAAGATGTGAGAAATCGACTCGCTTCAATCAGCAGGTGACGATGAAAGAACAAAGAAGTGGTGACGTATGAATAAAAAAGAATTGCACGATACATTTTCTGATTTAGAATCTCAAGCAGAAGCCACCTTGAAAATTATAAAAAACATGAAAGAAGAGTTATCTCATCTGACCGAAGATAATCATGTTTTACGGATGGAGAATCAGCACCTACGAGATCGGTTAGCAGAAATCATGAAACAGCAATCACTCGAAAAGCAGATTACTGACACAGGTATGACTAAGTCCCGTTTAAATCTTGAAAAAATATATGAAGACGGCTTCCATGTCTGTAACTTGTTTTACGGATCGAGAAGAGACGGCGATGAGCCATGTGCATTTTGTCTTGAAGTAATCTATGGTGAAAGAAAGTAGAACCACAATATATAGTGTTTAGAAAAAAACAAATAAGTTCTTAACAATTAAACACTCCCGACAAATGTGCGTTTGTGCGTTTAGCTCGGGAGTGTGTTTTTGTTTCGGACGCTATATGTTGTGTTCGGTTTAAAAATAAACAATATATCTAGTGCTTTGGACTTGATTTTTTATTTTACTACTGTAAAATAAAGTTATCGTAAAAAAACAAAAAAATCACTCAAATTAAAAGACACACAACATGTAGTGTCTAAGGGTTTTATGGAAAAGTGCCATGGAGGAGATAACAATGCAAAATACACCAGTAGTCGTTTATTCAAAACCGAATTGCATGCAGTGCAACTTCACGAAAAAATTCCTGGAAGACAAGGGGATTCCTTACCAGATCAAAGACATCGAAGAGAATGAGAAGGCTGTTGATGAAGTGAAGAGCCTGGGATTCAGTTCACTTCCAGTGGTCATTGCTGAGGGCATTGAAGCGTTCCACGGATTCAGACCGGACTTGCTGAACAGACTGGCATAAGAATGAAAGTTGTGTACTTTTCTCTGACAGGACAGACCAGAAAATTTGTGAAGAAACTAAATATGGATTTGCTGGAGCTTGATCCAGCAAATCCTTTTATTGACATGGAAGAGCCCTTTATCATTGTCACACCGACTTATGACGGGGAAGTCAGTGATCTGCTGAATGATTTTTTAGAAACGGGCAGAAATAAGGAATTATTCAACGGAATAGCTGGCGGAGGAAATCTGAACTTCGGCAAGCTATTTATCTTTACAGCTAAGGATATAGCTGAAGCGTACCAGGTTCCTCTGCTTCACCAGTTCGAATTTCAGGGAACAGACGAAGACGTAAGAAAATTGAAGAAAGCGGTGAAAGATCTTGGCTTCGAACAGCACAGTGAAAGATAAAACAAATGAGATCACATATTTTAAATTAAATAACCAGATAAACAGACCGGTAAATAACCAGATTCCCCTCCAAAAAGATCAGGAGGCTGTACGTGCGTACTTTAAAGAGCACGTCAATCCCAATACTGTTCCTTTCGAGTCGGTTTCTGAAAAGATAGATTTTCTGATCGAACAGGATTTTATAGAAGAAGGATTTATAAATAAATACAGTAGAACATTCATAGAGCAATTATTCGAAGAGCTATATCTGAAAGAGTTTCGTTTCCGTTCATTCATGGGCGCTTACAAATTCTACACTCAGTATGCCCTGAAAACTGACGATGGTACACGTTATCTGGAGCGATTTGAAGACCGTATCGCGTTCAACGCGTTGTACTTAGCAGACGGAAACGAAGACTTGGCCAGACATATAGCCGATGAAATCATTCATCAGCGCTATCAGCCGGCTACACCGACGTTCCTTAACGCTGGAAGAAAGCGTCGTGGGGAACTAGTCTCATGCTTCCTTATCCAGGCAACAGATGATATGAACAGCATTGGCCGTGTCATCAACTCAGCGCTTCAGCTGTCTCGTATTGGAGGCGGAGTGGGCGTGAACCTGACGAACTTAAGAGCAGCAGGGGATCCGATCAAGAAAATCGAAAATGCTTCAAGTGGCGTGCTGCCAGTTATGAAACTTCTGGAAGACAGTTTCAGCTATTCGAATCAGCTAGGCCAGAGAAATGGTGCAGGAGCGGTTTATCTTAATGTATTCCACCCAGATATTCTACGTTTTCTGTCAACGAAAAAGGAAAACGCTGATGAAAAAGTGCGTGTAAAAACACTGTCTCTTGGTGTCGTCGTTCCGGATAAATTTTATGAGCTGGCGGCTCATAACGGAGATATGTACTTGTTCAGTCCGTACGATGTCGAACGCATATACGGTGAACCTTTTGCGTATATCGATATCACAAAAGAATACGACAATCTGGTCGCTAACCCTGAAATCAAGAAAACGAAAATCAATGCGCGTGAACTGGAAAATGAAATTTCCAAACTTCAGCAGGAATCCGGCTATCCTTACGTCATCAACATCGATACGGCGAATAGAGAGAACCCGGTATACGGCACGATCACGATGAGTAACCTGTGCAGTGAGATCCTTCAAATTCAGGAGCCTTCTCTTATTAAAGATAATCAGGAATATGAAATCATGGGGACGGATATCAGCTGTAACCTGGGATCGACAAATGTCGTCAACCTGATGAATACGCCGGACTTCGAAATGTCTGTGGATACGATGGTACGTGCCCTGACTTATGTGACGGATCAGTCAAGCATCGAAGCGGTGCCGACAGTCAAGAACGGAAACGACAAGTACCATACGATCGGTCTGGGCGCAATGGGTCTGCATACGTTCTTTGCTTTGAACCAGATGCATTATGGATCACCGGAGTCTGTAGAATTTACAGATGCCTACTTCATGCTTTTAAACTACTATACATTGAAGGCCAGCAACAAGATGGCTGCTGAACGCGGTCAAGTGTTCCATAATTTTGAGAAATCGTCTTATGCAGACGGCAGTTATTTTGACCGCTATACTGAATCTTCTTTCACTTTTGCACATGATAAAGTGGCACAGATCTTCAAGGAACGCGGCATTGCTGTACCGACAAAAGAAGACTGGGATCAGCTGAAAGAAGACGTGAAGAAAGACGGTCTGTATCATCAGAACCGATTGGCTGTTGCACCGACTGGATCGATCAGCTATGTCAACGAAACCTCAGCGAGTATCCATCCGATCACTCGTCTGGTAGAAGAGCGTCAGGAAAAGCTGACAGGTAAAACCTATTATCCTGCTCCATATCTATCGAATGACACCATGCCGTACTATGTCAGTGCCTATGATATGGATATGCGTAAAGTGATCGATATCTATGCTGCGGCACAGAAGCACGTCGATCAGGGAATGAGTCTTACTCTCTTCATGCGTTCAGTGATTCCTGAAGGTCTCTATGAGTGGAAAGAAGGCAGAACGAACAAACAGACCACACGTGACCTGACACTGCTTAGACATTATGCACACAAAAAAGGCATCAAGTCGATTTACTACATCCGTACATTTACTGATGATGAGGAAGAAATCGGCGCAAATGCATGTGAGAGCTGTACGATATAAGCTACAAACAGAATGACAGTGACGAAAGCAGTCGTCAGTTGTAATGAAGGAGAGTTTAAAGTGACTGAAACCTATAAAGCGATCAACTGGAATCGTATAGAAGACATGATCGACAAGCTGACATGGGAAAAACTGGTCGAGCAGTTCTGGACCGATACGCGTATTCCCTTGTCGAACGACTTAAGTGACTGGAACAAGCTGTCACTTGACGAAAAGGATATGATCGCCAAAGTATTCGGAGGCCTGACACTTCTGGATACACTCCAGTCTCAGGATGGAATCGAATCACTGAAGAAGCACAGCCGGACGCAGCATGAAGAAGCGGTCTACAACAACATCGAGTTCATGGAATCGATGCATGCCAAGAGCTACAGTGCCATATTCAGTACACTTAATACGAAATCAGAGATAGATGACATCTTTGACTGGACGCACAGCAATCCGATGCTTCAGAAAAAAGCTCAGATCATCAATGCGATTTATCAGGAAGGCACGGAGCTTCAGAAAAAAGTTGCCAGTGTATTCCTTGAGTCTTTCCTGTTTTATTCGGGTTTTTACGCACCACTACGGTATCTGGGAAACAGTAAGCTGACTAATGTGGCTGAAATCATCAAGCTGATCCTGCGCGATGAATCGGTTCACGGGACATATATTGGCTATAAATTCCAGATCGGGTTCAATCAGCTGACTGAATCAGAACAGGAAGAGATGAAAAACTGGACCTACGATTTGCTTTTTAAGTTGTATGAAAATGAGATGGAGTACACGAGTTATCTGTATGACTCCATCGGATGGACAGAAAGTGTCGGAACATTCCTGCGCTATAATGCCAACAAAGCGCTGCAGAACCTGGGATTCGATCCACTGTTCCCGGACACTGCGGAGGATGTGGATCCGATCATCATGAACGGAATTTCTACTGGAACAAGCAACCACGACTTCTTCTCTCAAGTAGGGAACGGGTATCTGGTCGGGATGGTTGAATCGATGTCAGATAATGATTATGTTGAATGGTTCAGCTAATTAAAGATTAAATAGAGAAAAGGCGTCTTTTCATAGAGGCGCCTGCACTCTATACATGTGATACATAAAATTCACAATCATTTTTTTTAGACTCACTTGTGAAAAATATTTCAAACTAAAAAGGTAAAAATTAAGAAGGATGGTGCGGTGTGATGCAGAAAGTGAAGTGGAACGACAGGAAAATTGCGGAACATAACGAAAAAGTTATCAATGATGGGCTGAAAGATGTACAGAAACGTGACGGACGTATGCAGAAGTACAGCCGAAAAAAAATAACTGAAGCCTTGTTTCAGGCCGTGGAGCAGCTGGATCTGAACTACAGTATAGACGACTTGAAAGCTATTGCCTATGAAGTAGAGGAAATGATTCTCTATAAGAATTTGACACACCTGAATACGAAAGAAATCGACTTTATGGTTCTGGATATCCTGAAATCATATGAGTACGATGATCTGGCAGAAGGCTATATCCAAAGACGCGAGGAAAAAGAAAAGGAACGTGAAACGAGACGAGACGTTAATGCAATGATCAAGAGTCTGCTTCAGAAAGAAAAATCCATTGTCAATGAAAATGCCAATAAAGACAGCAAAGTGTTCAATACTCAGCGTGATCTGACGGCAGGAATTGTAGGCAAGGCGCTTGGACTGAAAATGCTGCCGCCTCATGTGGCTAATGCGCATGAAAAAGGTGAGCTGCACTATCATGATCTGGACTATACCCCTTACGCACCGATGAGTAACTGCTGCCTGATCGATTTCAAACATATGTTTGAAGAAGGTTTCCAAATCGGAAATGCAGAAGTGGGATCTCCGAAGTCCATTCAGACCGCGGCAGCTCAGACGGCTCAGATCATTGCCAACGTGGCATCAAGTCAGTACGGTGGCTGCAGCTTCGACCGGATCGATGAAGTACTGGCACCATATGCCGAACTGAATTACAAGAAGCATATGAAAACAGCAAGCGACTGGATCGAAGGAGAAGAAAGACAGCAGGCCTTTGCAACAGAAAAGACAAAGAAAGACATATACGATGCGATGCAGAGTCTGGAATACGAGATCAATACTCTTTATACTTCACAGGGTCAGACGCCGTTCACCAGTCTGGGATTTGGACTGGGCTCCAACTGGATCGAAAGAGAAATACAGAAAGCGATTCTCAAAGTCCGTATAAACGGGTTAGGGAAAGAAAAGAGAACGGCTATTTTTCCCAAACTGATTTTTACACTTAAACGAGGGTTGAACCTTAACCCGGAAGAGCCCAACTACGATATCAAAACGCTTGCGCTGGAGTGTTCAACTAAACGCATGTACCCAGATGTGCTGAACTATGATAAACTGATCGACATTACAGGAAGTTTCAAAACACCGATGGGCTGCCGGTCCTTCCTTCAGGGATGGAAAGATGAACAGGGAAATGATGTCGCAGCTGGTCGAATGAATCTTGGTGTCGTCACGTTGAACATTCCGCGGATCGCGATAGAGTCAAAAGGCAATAAAGACAAATTCAGTGCGCTGCTGGAGGAACGTCTTCAGGTGGTAAAGGATGCGATAATGTTTAAAGCTGAACGCGTGATGGATGCGGAGCCGGCTAATGCACCGATTTTATATATGCATGGCGCTTTCGGCAAGCGACTCTCAAAGGAAGACAAGGTATCTCAGCTGTTCCTCAACAAACGTGCAACAATATCCTTAGGCTATATCGGTCTGTACGAAGCGGCTGCTCAATTCTTCGGACCGGAATGGGAAAGTGATGAAGAAGCCAAGCAGTTTACCTTGTCTATAATGAAAGAACTGAAACAGCATGCAGATGAGTGGGGGAATGAGAGTGGCATTCATGTCAGCGTATATTCGACCCCAAGTGAAAGTCTGACGGACCGTTTCTGCAAACTGGATACTGAAAAATTCGGACTGATCAAGGACATTACAGAAAAAGGCTACTATACAAACAGTTTCCATTATGATGTACGGAAGAATCCGACACCGTTTGAGAAACTCGATTTTGAAAAAGATTATCCACAATTCACAGGAGGCGGCTTTATCCACTACTGTGAGTACCCTAAACTTCAGACGAATCCAAAAGCACTTGAAGCAGTCTGGGACTATGCGTATGACCGGGTCGGATATCTGGGAACAAATACACCGATCGATCACTGTTATGAATGCGACTTCGAAGGGGACTTCAAACCAACAGAAAATGGATTTGAATGCCCGGGCTGTGGAAACACGAATCCTGAAACGTGTGATGTGGTCAAGCGGACTTGTGGGTATCTAGGTAATCCACAGAAGCGTCCAATGGTTGAAGGGCGTCATAAAGAAATTGCCTCACGTGTGAAACATATAAAAGGGACTGATTGATATGCCTGCAGATCCAATCTCATGGACATCAGAACGCTTCAGTAAGAATTATGTCGCGGATTACAAACCTTACAACTTCGTGGATGGCGAAGGGGTCAGATGCAGCATTTACGTGAGTGGCTGTCCATTCGCCTGCAAGGGCTGCTACAACAAAGTGGCCCAGAATTTCAGTTACGGTTCACCCTATACAGAAGAGCTGGAAAATCAGATCATAGCAGATCTCAGTGCAGACTACTGCCAGGGGCTGACTCTGCTTGGCGGAGAACCATTCCTCAATACTGGGGTCACGATCCCCCTTTGTGAGCAGGTGCGTGAAACCTTCGGATGGAACAAGGATATCTGGTCCTGGACAGGCTATACGTGGGACGAACTGATGCAGGGGACAGAAGATAAACGTCGACTCCTTGACCTGATCGATGTGCTTGTGGACGGCCGTTTTGAGCAGGACAAGATGAACCTCAACCTGGCATTCAGAGGCAGCTCGAATCAGCGCATCATCGATGTACAGCAGTCTCTGAACAGAGGAGAAGTGGTCTTGTGGAACAATGGGGAGTATATCTAATGCGTTGTAGAATCGTTTCAACTAAGGACGTGGATTTTCTCCTTAAAAAACAGCGGTGAGCGTCTGATTACCATTTATTCGTTAGACGTGGTATACTATAAGGACGTTGAAAGTAGATATGAAGTATTATATAAACACGTTTTAATGAAGTTTATTCGCACTGGCGCAGCTTTGGGGCTGTAAGGACGTGATAGAGGTAGGGATCATGTCGTTTAAATGAGAAACTTAGTAGTATAGATATGAATAGAAATAACCAGCGATTTGCTTTACAAATATTTATTTTTGACCAGAAAGCCACTCACTTTTGAGTGGCTTTTGTCAATTGTCCGGGAATCAGTGAGTTGAATTGAGCTAATGTGCCGGGCGACATACATAAATTAATAAACCAGACACTGAATCTTTTTAGAAATTGCGACACAGCTCCATATTTATTTTGGTATACTGATACTAATCAAATGATAAAGGAAGAATGCAGTGAGTACTGAACTAAAAGGAGATGAACGGATCGATCAGCTGATGCAGTTTGGTCTGGACATCATTCAAAGCCCGTCTGTCTTTTCATTTTCCCTGGACGCTGTCCTTTTGGGTCATTTTGCTAAAGTACCTGGACATGACCGGGCAGAGATAGTGGATCTCTGTTCTGGAAATGGAGCTGTTGCGCTTATGCTCAGCGGACAGACAAGGAGTCGCATCAAGGCTGTAGAAATCCAGGAGAGACTGGCGGATATGGCCCGACGAAGCGTGGAACTGAATGGTTTAACAGAACAGATCGACATCATACACGCTGATGTCAATAAAGTGCATAAGCACATTAAAAAGGATTC
This sequence comes from Alkalibacterium sp. s-m-28, assembly GCF_054658175.1. NCBI lineage: Bacteria > Bacillati > Bacillota > Bacilli > Lactobacillales > Carnobacteriaceae > Alkalibacterium > Alkalibacterium sp. s-m-28. Next base: position 4,228 of record NZ_BAAGIQ010000045.1, on the reverse strand, counting down.
CATCGATATCATCACATGTAATCCACCTTATTTCACCGTTTCAGACAGCAGCCGGAAGAATCCCAACGAACATCTGGCCATAGCGAGACATGAGTTGCATCTGACTGTGAAAGAGCTGATGAAAGCCACATCAGGCCTGCTTAAAACAAAAGGAAAAGCCTATTTTGTTCACCGACCGGAGCGGTTCTTTGACATTCTCGATGCGATGAGAGAAGTGGATCTGGCTCCCAAGAGAATCCGTTTCGTTTATCCGAAGCCGGACCGGGAAGCGAATATGCTGCTGATTGAGGGGATTAAACAAGGCAAAGAAGACGGATTGAAGATCCTTCCCCCATTATATGTATTTGACGAAGAGGGAAACTACTTTCCGGAAGTGAGAAGGATGATTTACGGCAATGAGCAAGACTAGCGATATCAAAGACAATCAAGCCAGCTATTTTTATGTCCTCCATTGCAGGGACGGGACGCTTTACGGCGGATACACGACAGATCTGGCCCGCCGGCTGAATGAACATAATGAAGGGATCGGTGCAAAATATACTCGTCCCAAACAAAGACGCCCGCTGAAGATGATTTATGCTGAAGCACATGGCTCAAGAAGTGAGGCAACAAAAGCGGAAGCCGCGTTCAAGAAGCTTGCGCGCAGACAGAAAGACCAGTATCTGGCCAGCAATGGGGTCAGCAGACCTTACAAGGAACAGAAACAATGTATAGTGAAAGAGGTGAGGCAGCTACATGAAAATTAGTCAGAAAAGCTTTGAAGAACAGGATGCAGGACGATTGTACTTAGTACCGACCCCTATCGGCAACCTTGAGGACATGACTTTCCGTGCCATTCGCACACTTAAGGAAGTAGATGTGATTGCTTCGGAAGATACAAGAAATACCCAGAAACTGCTAAATCATTTCGAAATTGATACAGCTCAGGTCAGTTATCATGAGCACAATATTAATGAGCGGACGCCTCAGCTGATAGAGAAAATGCTTAGTGGACAGTCGATAGCGCAGGTGAGTGATGCAGGTATGCCGTCGATCAGTGATCCTGGAGTCGAATTAGTGAAGGAAGCAATCAAGCAGGGGGTTTCTGTTATCCCATTGCCCGGTCCCAATGCGGCTTTGACAGCACTGATTGCATCCGGTATCAGCCCCCAACCTTTTTACTTCTATGGTTTTCTGCCGAGGAAGAAAAAAGAACTTGTGTCAACACTCAAGGAATTGAACAGACGAAGCGATACACTGGTCTTTTACGAGTCTCCGCATCGGGTCAGACAAGTGGTCGAGCAGATGGTAGCTGTATTTGGTCAGGAACGTCAGCTCGTTCTGGCAAGAGAAGTGACCAAGCGTTTTGAAGAATTCGTACGCGGAAACGCAGAAGAGGTCCTAAAGCGGCTTCAGAACGAACAAATCAGAGGAGAATTCGTTCTGATTGCAGAAGGAAACAGTGCGCCTCAGGAAGAAGAGGCAGCAAGCTGGGAATCATTAAGCTTGAAAGAACATGTCGAGGCTGTGATGGATGAACAGAACTTTTCCAGTAAAGAGGCAATCAAGGAAGTGGCTGTTCTGCGTGGGAGGAAAAAGCGGGAGGTCTACGCCGCTTATCACAATATCGAAGATTAAAGGAGGAAACAGACATGAGCAATAAACATTGGATCTTAGCTGTAGCAGTAATGGGACTGGGACTAAGTGCCTGCCAGCAGAATGAAGCCGTTCAGGAGGAAGAAGTGGCAGTGACCATTGAAGAGCCTGAAGAAGATACCGAAAATGATGGAGAAGTGTCCGTAGAAGAACCCGAAGAAGAAGCAGATGAGTTCCTGGAGCACTATCAGAGTCTTCTTGATCAGGCCAGACGAGAATATGAAGCCGACCAGCTGGATGCAGCAGCGGGGACCTTGAGTCTTCTCATGGAAAATGATCTTGAGGAGTATCCTGAATTAAGTGAAGAAGCTGAAGGACTTCTTGATGAGATCAGAGAAATTCAGGCTGATAGAGCAGCGCAAGTTGCTGGAGCCCTAAGTGAAGAGTCCAGATATAAAGAAGAACGTCAGTCTGCCCTGTATTCTGATGACTACTTCAATGCAACTGGACTATCGATGGAAGAAGCATCCGATGAGGAACTGGATGTCTGGTTCGCTCAGAAAGAAGAAGCTGAGGAAGAGTCTGACGAAGTTGAGCATGAATGGACAAAAGAAGAGGCAGAAAATTATGCTTTCGATCAGCTGATGCTTCATGAAAATCTGGCTTTTGAAAAATACATTTATTTTGTCAACCAGGCAGAACAGGACTGGGTCAACATTGAAGTCAGAGAACCTGTCGAACAAGATGGGGTTGCATGGTCCAATATGATCGGCATCTACCGGTTCAATGTCTCTACTAATGAGCTTCAGAAACTTGATACGGTCACCGGACAGTATTCCTCTCTGCCATAATCACTGATAGTTGAGTTTTCATAAAGGAATCTATACACTATCAGAGAGGGAGTGAGTGATGTGACAAAAGTGATACTTAGTCTAAGACCATTTAAAGACAAGCAGCTCGAGGCACTCAAAGAGAGGACAGAAGACTACACAGTGGCGTCTTCGCTTGAAGATGTCTCTTCTATTTCAGATATCGAGATCGTTTATGGATGGAACAAGGAAGAAGGGCCCCGCCTTCTGGACAGTGACGATCTGAATGTCAAATGGATCCAGCTTGAATCTGCAGGTGTGGATTATATGGATCTGGAAAAACTGAAAGATAAAGGCATAGTGTTGACTAATGCGAGCGGCATACATAAATATGCCATTGCAGAGTCCATTATGGGGATGCTGCTGAGTTACACGAGAGGTATCGGCCATTCTATCCTGATGCAGAATCAGTCAAAATGGGACCAGGTCGATAGGGCACGTGAAATGAATCAGAAGACGATGCTGATCGTTGGTGCCGGAGAAATTGGCAAGCAGACCGGGAAACTGGCAAAAGCATTCGGGATGCATACGATAGGAGTCAACCGAAGCGGGCAAAAGGTCGAGTATATGGATGAGCAGGTAACTCAGGAAGATTTGAAAAAAGCTTTACGGCTGGCAGATGTCGTCGTCAATATTTTACCTCTGACGGATCAGACGAAGGACTTATTCGATCTCCACCTGTTTAAAGAAATGAAAGAAACAGCCATTTTCATCAATGTCGGACGCGGTCAGACTGTAGTCACAGATGATCTGCTGGAGGCACTGGATAAAGGGTTTCTGGAATATGCAGCTTTAGATGTCGTTCATCAGGAGCCGCTGCCGGAAGAACACCCGATTTACAGACGGAAAGATGTCCTGCTGACGCCGCATATATCAGGGACGCTTGACGATTATGACGAGAGTTTGTTCCCTGTATTTGAAGAAAACCTGGACGCTTACCTTAAGGGAGAGGACTTGCCGAGAAATGTAGTCAGCTACGAATCGGGCTACTGATATAGAGATAAATGACTGACCACATAAATGCACTTTTAACCTCACTAAGAGAGGAATTCTCTTAGTGAGGTTTTTCGTATTTTAAACGATAGCCTAGAAAAGGATGGGGAAATCACAAATATAACTAGTAACATATATTTGATGAAGTTAGTAAATGTGACAAACCTGTCACAAATGTGAAAGCGTAGACAACTTATAATTTATATAACGTCTGTTTTTTGAGAACCGGGATCAAGTTATTTTTAGGTTAATTAATAACGAGTAATTTTTAATTTAATTATTCCATTTAGATTTATCACACTATATAATAATCTAAGTAATATGCAATGCTAGGAAATGAACCTCACCTCAGCTAATAAAGTTAAAAGACTGGAATCATCGCACTTTGTTTCTGAATACTATTTGAGCATAGGAGGAATACCAGATGAAGAATTATAGCAAATATTTACTGAGTGCAGCTGCACTATTGACCCTGACAGCCTGTGCAGGAGGTAATGACGAAGCAGAAGGTGTGGATGGGGATAATACATCAGCCACTTCCGGTGAAACACTCTCAGCTGTACTGGACCGTGGAGAACTGAATGCAGGTGTAAATGATCAGCTGCCCGGTTTCGGGTATGTGGATAGTGATGGAAACTACACAGGATTTGATATCGACTTTGCCAAAGCAATTGCTGCCGGCGTGCTCGGTGATGCTGAAGCGGTCAATTATCGCCCGCTTTCTGCTCAGGAGAGATTTACAGCTGTTCAGACTGGTGAAGTAGATGTCCTTCTGAGAAACACGACCTGGA
>NZ_BAAGIQ010000044.1:0-18904 GCF_054658175.1 Alkalibacterium sp. s-m-28 | reverse complement strand
TGAAAAGGGCGTTCTATTTGTGTGTCTTCTTACAGTGTTTCAAAGAAATTCATACCAGTGTTCCATTGCCTTCCTCCTACATGCTCGATTTAGAGGCTGCCCTGACGTAAAAAGGGCAAATTCAAAGAGATTTATGTTGCAACTGAACCATTAGAAGATCTCCTGATTGCTGAGCTGGCTGAGCATGGTTACGATGTCGGCGCAGTTGAAATTACTGTAGGAACAAACTATGAAGCGGTTGGAGAAGCAATGTCTGCCGGAACACTTGATGTGGGCTTCCTTCCAGGTGGAACATACGTCCTGTATGATGATTCTGCAGAAGTTATTCTGACTGCAACACGTGCTGGTCTGAACAACGATTCAGATAACCCAGCTGACTGGAATGAAAACAAACCGACTGAAGCTACTGACGAACAGGTGACGTACTACCGTTCAATCCTGATCGCAGGTCCATCTGAAAAAGGTAGAGAATTAGCTGATAAAATTAACAGCGGAGAAGAACTGACTTGGGAAGATGTTGATTCAGCGTCTTGGAGCGTTATGAGTTCTTCTTCATCTGCAGGATACATTTATCCAACAATCTGGCTGCAGGAAAACTTTGGTCAGTCTCTGACAGACTTAAGTCAGGTCGTTCAAGCTGACTCTTATGCGAACTCGTTTGCAAGACTGGCAGCTGAACAGGTTGACCTGATCGTTGCTTACGCAGATGCACGTCGCGACTATGTTGATATCTGGGAAGAAGACTTTGGTGCTGAAAACGATATTTGGGAAGATACAGATGTCGTCGGTGTAACACCAGGAATCTTCAACGATACAATCAGTGTCAGCCAGTTCTCAGACATTATGGATGACGATCTGATTGAAGCTCTACAGCAGTCATTCATCAACATTGCACAGACAGACGAAGGACGCGAAGTCATCGCGATCTACTCACACGAAGGTTATGTGCCTGCAACAAGCGAAGACTATGACGTAGAAAGAGAAGCACAACAGATTCTACGCGACATGTCTGAATAATTTAAGAATTTACGACTAAACTGAATGAAAAATTAAGCTGGGAGCGCCCTCTCCTGGCTTTCTTTTTGATTATCTCCAGAGAGGAAATAGGCCAAAATGATAGAATTTAAAGATGTAAACAAGACATACCCGAATGGGGTCACTGCCTTAAAAAATGTAAATCTGACCATTGATCAGGGAGAATTCGTTGCGATCATCGGATTGTCAGGTGCTGGAAAATCCACACTTATCCGCTGCATCAACCGTATGCATGAAATTAATGAGGGGACATTGACCGTTAATGATGTAAATGTCGGAAAACTGAGTGGAAAGCAGATCCGTTCTTTCCGTCGTAAAATTGGAATGATCTTTCAGTCGTTCAACTTAGTGACACGTACATCAGTAATCAATAATGTATTGATTTCATCTGTACCTGAACTGTCCTGGTGGAGAAAGCTCGTTGGTCTGTTTCCTAAGGAGAAAAAAGCAGAAGCACTTGAAGCCCTGGATAAAGTAGGCATCCTGGACAAAGCATATAATCGTGTCGATCAGCTCTCAGGTGGTCAGCAGCAGCGTGTGGCACTAGCCCGTACGATTGCTCAGAACCCTGATATCATCTTAGCGGATGAACCGGTTGCGTCCCTTGACCCAGTTACAGCTAAAGTGGTCATGGATGACTTCAAACGCATCAATCAGGAAACAAACATGTCCATCCTGATCAACATTCACCACGTCGAACTGGCTCTGGAGTATGCCGATCGCGTAATCGGTATCCGTCAGGGAGAAGTCGTGTATGATGGAAAATCCGAAGATGTTTCTCAGGATGTACTGGACCAGATCTACGGCAGTGCCGACAATGTTCCTAAAATGGATGATCCGGAAGAAGCAGAGGTCTAGGAGGGACGAGCATGAGAGAAACAGTATACGATAAGATTTTCAAACCCAAGACCTATACTTTGTCGAATGGAAAAGAAGTGAAACAGCGTGCTTCCCGAGCGCCTCTTATTCTTCTGATCGTTTTATTCGTGACGGTTGTGTCATGGGAAGTCACAGGTGTGGACCTGTCGATGTTAAGAACACGAGGACATCAGTTCATTGTCATACTAACTGACATGTTCCCGCCAAACTTTAATTTTATGAATAATGTATGGGGCCCGCTTTTCGATACGATTCAGATGTCACTTCTGGGATCCATTGCCGGAGCCTTGCTGGCTATACCGTTTGCTTTGCTGTCATCCAGCAACATAATAAGGAACCGGTTATTAAACGGCTTTTTCAAACTGTTCCTGAGTATTTTAAGAACATTACCTACTCTGATTTCTGCATTGATTGCCACGTTCATCTTCGGACTGGGGACCATGGCCGGAACGGTGGCGATTTTCCTCTTTACCCTGTCTTATATTGGTAAACTGATGTATGAACATATTGAAAACGTCGATATGGGGGCTTTTGAAGCGCATGAATCCATGGGTCTTTCAAAAGTGGAAGCCTTCCGCTATGCTATCGTACCGGATGTTCTTCCGACATACTTGTCTGTGTCATTATATGCCTTTGAAGGAAATATAAGATACGCAGCCATTCTTGGTTATGTTGGAGCCGGAGGAGTCGGTCTCCTGCTGAACGAGCGTCTGGGCTGGAGAGACTACCCGAGCGTGGGAATGGTCCTGCTGATATTGATGCTGGTTGTCTTCGTGATTGAACGCATCAGTGAATACTTCCGAATGAAACTGACTTAATAAAGGAGCAGAGAGAAAATGGATAAAGCTGTTGCACAGCAACTTGAAAAAGCACCAAATCGTAAAGTTTATTTATCAACTATTGCAATCATCCTGACTGCTCTTATCATCTGGTCATTCATGGGAGTCAATATCACTGGTTTTGATCAACAAGGAATGAGAATCGCCAGAAATATCTTCCGCGGGCTGTTTTCACCGGACCTGGAATTCCTGTTTGACTTCACATCAGGTGGAGGGGTACCAGGGCTCTTGTTTGAAACGATCGCCATCGCCTTTTTAGGAACAGTATTCGGGTCCTTTCTGGCGATCCCGATCTCATTCTTGATGTCCCCAAGTATCGTTTCCAGGCCTGTAGCCTTTGTGACACGTCTGGTCGTTATCTTTATCCGGACCATTCCTTCACTTGTATACGGGTTGATGTTCATCCGTGTAACTGGACCTGGTCCATACGCAGGTGTGCTGACGATGTCTCTGACTTCGATCGGTATGATTTCGCGTTTATACGTGGATGTCATTGAAAACCTGGACAGAGGCGTTCTTGAAGCCATGACCTCTATGGGCTGTACGACTTACCAGAAAGTACGTTACGGCATTCTGCCACAGCTGTTCTCAAGCTTCCTGTCTGTAACGATCTACCGTTACGATATGAACCTGCGTGATGCAACCATACTGGGACTAGTTGGAGCTGGAGGAATTGGAGCACCTCTGATATTCGCCATGCGTTCTTACAGATGGAGCGAAGTCGGATCAATCCTGATTGGACTGGTTGTTCTGATCCTGGCAGTTGAGATTTTCTCCAACAAACTGCGTGAACGTTTAGTTAATGGATAAAAAAATAGTTCTAGTCAAAAAGAAAGGATCCACCATTCTGTGTAGTTACAGAGTGATAGATCCTTTTTTTGGTTAAATTTAATCCCAAACAGGAATAGAAGAGTTCTGAGTGGTTTCTGCAATGATTTCAGCTGTTTCATCTGTCTGGTAAGTGTCAACAATCTTCTGATATATGTCGTTGTCAACATCTTCAGAACGGACAACGATAGCATTGATGTATGGTTCTGAATCTTCATTCACAGGCTCAAGGAAAATCGCATCCTGTGAAGGGATTAAGCCAGCATCAATAGCCATACCGACGTTGATCACAGCTGCAGCGGCATCAGTTAATGAGCGAGCCGTCTGGTTTCCTGCAACGGTCACGATATCCAGATTTAATGGATTGCTTGTTATATCGTCTACGACGGGGCGGTTCCCTGCTTCTGGATCCACTTCAAGAAGCCCTGCTGACTGTAATAAAATCAATGCGCGACCTTCGTTTGATGCATCGTTCGGGATAACGATTGTGTCTCCTTCTTGAATATCGGATACATCTTCCACGTATTCAGAATAAATACCTAAAGGGTTGAGCGTTGTATAGCCAATCGGGGTCAAGTCATTTCCGGTATCATCATTGAAGTCGTCTAAGAAGATTACAGTCTGAAAGGCGTTCAATTCGATATCTCCGTCAGCTAGAGCTGTATTAGGGGTTTGATAATCTGAAAAAGTAACGATTTCCAAGTTGATTCCTTCATCCGCCAGCCGATCTCGAACGCTTTCCCAGGCTTCATTATTTTCGCCCACTACCCCCAGTCTTACCGTTTCTCCATCATTTCCACAAGCAGCCAGTACAACCGCGAATACAATACTTAGTAGAGCTAAAAATCCTTTTTTCATCATTATTTCTCCATTCTATTTTTATTATTGTGTTAATGTAATTTAGCTTGTTTGTTAATGTGTTGTTTTTCTGATCAGAATACGTCCGATCCATTGGGTGACAAAGACGATCAGCATGATCAAAAGAGTGGAGACAATAGTGATATCCAGCTGATAACGGTTGTATCCTCTAGCAATAGCCAAGTCGCCTAACCCACCGCCCCCAACGACGCCTGCCATGGTAGTTAGACCGATTAGATTAATAATCGATACAGCAGACACACGAACGAGAGAAGGGAGGCCTTCTTTTAAATATACGCCGAATATAATTTCCAACGGTGAGGATCCCATGGATTCAGCGGCTTCTACTATACCAGGATCAACTTCAAGCAAAGCATTTTCAACCTGACGTGAATAAAAAGGAATAATCCCGATAGTTAGGGGCACAATGGCAGCGGTCGTTCCAATCGTCGTCCCTACAATAAAGCGAGTGAAAGGTGCGAGCAGAGCCATCAGAATAATAAATGGGACGGAACGCCCTGTATTAATAAACTGCTCTAATTTATTATATAACCGTGGTTTTTCCAGAATACCTCGTCTGTTCGTTATGACTAAGATCACTCCGAACGTGATTCCGATTGTTCCTGCAATTACTGCTGCAATCAGAGTCATGTAGATGGTCTGCCATGTGCTTTGAAGAATGCGGTCAGGAATTGCCCAGACATTAGGTGCGATGGTCTCTAACCAGTTAAGTAATCTATTCATATTATTTTCCTCCCGAAACTAAATAATTTTCTCTCTATTCAATGGAATTACTTTCGATTTGTTTACCAGCTGAATTTTTTCAAGCTGCTGGACGGTTACCTGCTGTGATTCGAGATAATTGACAGCTTGCTTTATCTGTTGAGACGAGCCACTTAATATGACGATCAAATTTCCAATAGGGGTATCGTAGAGAATTTCGATATCACCATACAAGATATTTGTCGTAACCGTAAATCGTGAATAGAGACTGGCTATGAGCGGTTCATTTGTACTCTGACCAACGAATGAGAGCCTTACAACGATGTCGTTATCATGGAGATCAAGAATTGATGGGTGTTTGGCCAGTTTCACCAAGGCCTGATCAATGTGGGTTGCCGTGTTAATGAACTCTTGGGTCAATGCATTCTTAGGATCAGTAAAGATGGACACGATATCACCTTCTTCAACGACTGAACCATTTTCCATTACAGCTACTTTATTGCAAATCTCTTTGATTACCTCCATTTCATGAGTGATAATGACAATGGTCAATCCAAGCTTGTCATTCAAGTCTTTCAGCAATTCCAGTATCGACAAAGTGGTCTTGGGGTCCAGCGCACTCGTCGCTTCATCACAGAGCAAGACTTCGGGATCGTTGGCCAATGCCCGGGCTATTCCTACACGCTGTTTCTGACCGCCTGATAATTGGGAAGGGTAGACGTCGTGTTTATCAGCTAGACCAACTAGGTCAAGAAGTTCTGTGACTTTCAGTTTTTTCTCTTCAGAAGACAAGGAGCTTGAACGCAAGGCATAATGAACATTCCCAGCGACTGTGCGAGCATTCATCAGATTGAAATGCTGAAAGATCATGCCTATTTTCTTTCGTGCACTACGCAAGTCTTTTGCATTCAACCCCAGAAGGTCCTGACCACTGACATGAACAGTCCCGTTAGAAGGGCGCTGCAGTAAATTGATCGTTCTCACAAGGGTACTTTTTCCAGCTCCTGAATAGCCGACGATCCCGTAGACATCTCCTTTTTCAATGGTCAGTGATACATCACGAACGGCATGAAGTATATGTTCTTTCGTTTCAAAGTGTACATCGATATGTTTCAGTTCTATCATTGTTTCTCTCCCCTTTATCTGCTGAATGAGCATCTGATGATATAAAAAAAGCGGTCGTCTTGATTAGACAGTCAAAACCAGCAAACCGGTTTTATTTAGTCTAATCAAAGGACGAACGCTTAAGTCGTGGTACCACCTTTGTTTGTGTCTTTCTCGCAAAAAACACCTCATTGAGGAAAGAAGAGTATCAATTCTTCTTTCTCAAAAGCAGTAACGGTTGCTGCCGTGATAGCCTAGCCTATAAAAGGATCGGTATCCCACTTGAACTTGCGTAGAAGTCATGCCGAGCAAGTTTGTCATAGAGACCATATTCAATGTCTTCAAGTAAACCTGCTTTCAGCATGCACAGGCTCTCTGTTTTACTTTAGTGTCATTTACTCATCTCTTACGTGTTTTACTTATATTGTTTTCAGGTATTAAAAAAGTCCCTGAAAGAAGTCCGCTTCAAGCGAACTTCCTCCAAGGACGAAATAGTCTCGTGTTACCACCTTGATTTGCAATGGAATTTCTTCTCATTGCCTCCACCAGTACGCTGCACAAGAAGTGCGTGATACTGTGACACTGTAACGGGTGTGACCGTAGTGGACTTATTTTAACATTCGTCCAATCTGCTTCAGCTTGAACAGGTGTAAATAGCTGTCCGAAGCTTTAAAAGACCATTTTCCTATTTTTCCATCCTACCCCTTTTCACCAGTCGGGGCTCTCTGAGAAGACTTCCTAATAGTACTTATCTTTACACATTTATGATGTTTGTTTCTTGTTGCTCATTACTATAGCAAGGTTTTACATCACCTGTCAACACTAAATTCTATGATAGCTATAAATAAATGTAAATCATTTATCTCACTAGACGAACAAAGGGGTCACGTTGGTTTCAGAATTGCTTATTCCTCGGGCTAATTGACCAATGTCGAGTATGTGATTTATCGTACTGCGACTGAAGACACTCGCTTCTATAAGCGGGTGATGAATGGCGCTCGAGCTTGCTCGACAGTATTTTCGAAAAAAGTAAAAAATAAGTCTTATTCCTGCAATAACTCGTCACACAAAAGTCATTGTTCCCCTTGCTTTAATCCCGTCATTAGGGTATTTTTAGTACAAAGAGGAGGGGAATGTATGTTCAAGAATAAAGCGTATAAATTTCGTCTCTACCCCAATGAAAAACAGAAAGAGCAGATAAACAAAACAATCGGATCTGCTCGCTTTGTCTATAATCATTTCTTAAATGAATGGACGACGACATATAAAGAAACTGGAAAGGGCTTATCCAATACTAAATGTTCCGCTGTTTTGACTCAGCTTAAAAAACAGGTAGATACTTGGTGGCTGAAAGAACCGGACAGTATTGCTCTCCAAGCGAGTTTGGAACACTTAGCAGATGCTTTTGATGGTTTTTTTCAGAAGAAAAAAGACTATCCTCGGTTTAAAAGTAAAAAGCATCATCGTCAATCGTATACGACCAAGCAGACAAATAAGAATATTCGTGTCTCAGGAAACAAAATTAAACTCCCCAAATTGGACTGGGTGCGCTTTGCTAAAAGCAAAGAGGTTACAGGGACTATTCAGCGTGCGATTATAAGTAGAACCCCTACGGGAAAGTATTTCGTATCCGTTGTTTGCCAAGTAGAAATGATAGCGGAACCAAAAACGGGAACAGCTATCGGTATAGATCTAGGAATTACCGATTTTGCGATTCTTTCCACTGGCGTTAAAATAGATAACCATCGCTTCACCTCAAAAATGGAAGACAGTCTTAAAAGAGAACAACGCAAACTGTCTCGTCGCTATGAACAAGCAAAGAAAGACGGAAAAGAATTAACTAATGCCAAAAACTATCAAAAGCAGCGGCTTAAAGTCGCTAACCTTTACGAAAAAGTAGCCAACCAACGCGAAGATTTCTTGAATAAACTCAGTACGCTGATCATCAAAAACCACGATATCATTTGTATTGAAGATTTGAATATTCAAGGCATGAAGAAGAATCGAAAGCTGGCTAAACAGATTTCGGATGTTTCATGGTCAGCCTTTGTCAAAAAGCTCACTTACAAAGCGGAGTGGCATAACCGCTCTCTAGTTAAAGTCAGTCAGTGGTATCCTTCCAGTCAACTGTGCTCGTCTTGTGGGCATAACGCCGGGAAGAAACATCTGCATATCAGAGAGTGGATCTGCCCAGAATGCAAAGCGCATCATGACAGAGATATCAATGCAAGTATCAATATTTTAAACGAAGGCATTAAAATACTACAGTTTGTCTAACACACTCCAACCGTAGGGACTACGGGGGTAGCCTGGTAAATAAAAGCAAACGCTGATACTCTATTAAACAAGTGTGTCAAGTCTACTTTGTTCCCAGGAATCTCCCACTTCTAAGCGTGAGCGAAAGTGGGGGTAGTTCAATTGCTCTCTACTCATCCATTTGATGGAGAAACAGAGATATATTTTCTGACTCCGGAACAGGGGCTTTACCATGTCAATCTTACACATGAGGAGTCGGAGAGGGAGTTTTTTCGATACAATCGTTGACCGGATCGAACCGGTCGCTTGTCACAGCTTGTCATCAATAACGATTTCTACAAGGATCTCCCGGAAGAGTTGTGGGACGTCGATGAAGTGACTAGGTCACTGCGAGAAGCCGGGAAGAAACTCGATGGTCTTAATCTCCTCCCTGCACCTTTTCCACTTGAAGAGGTTCTGACCGAGAGAGACATCCGTTTCCTTACATTTATCTAAACGTCTGTTGGGAAAAGATGTATCGAAAACACGTCAGTTTTATAATGAGTGTCCTTTGAAAGTCTGAAGGGAACTCTTTATTTTTAATGCATATTAAGTCAATTGACTTTATATCCAAAGCCGAGTATGCTAGTTGAAGACTCATTTTTCAGTCGGAGGATAATTATGCAGAATAATTTTAAATTGTTTTTTAAATACGTCAGTTTGAACATGCTCGGTATGCTGGGCATCTCTTTTTATATACTGGCAGATACCTTGTTCATCGCTCAGGCATTAGGACCAACAGGAATCGCGGCACTGAACTTGAGTATTCCAGCGTTTGGAATCATTCACGGATTTGGACTGATGCTGGGCTTAGGGGGAGCGACAAGGTACAAGATTCTTTTATCGCAGAATAAACTGGCCGAGTCCAACCGAGTCTACTCGCAGACATTCCTGTTTGCAGTGGGCATGGGAATTCTATTTATGATGATCGGCCTGTTCGGGGCCTCCCCGATGGCACGTGCTCTAGGGGCGGATGCCGAAACATTTGAAATGACAGCCGTCTATATAAGGACAATCCTGACATTCGCCCCGTTTTTTGTACTAAATAATATGCTGCTGGCCTTTGTCAGAAATGACGGGGATCCCTCTCTAGCTATGTATGGGATGGTCATCGGAAGTGTCCTTAATGTCGTACTCGATTATATCTTCATATTTCCGATGCAGCTTGGTATGTTTGGGGCATCACTGGCAACAAGCATATCGGCTATTGTCAGTCTGATCATCCTGTCCATTCACTTCTTCAAGCCGGGTAATCAACTGAAGTTCACTTTCCAGAAAATTGAAGGGTGGATCATTAAAGATGTGACCTACTTGGGTGCAGCGGCCTTTATTAATGAACTGTCTGCTGCTGTCGTCATGTTCTCCTTCAATACAATTATTTTCAACCTGGAAGGGAATAATGGTCTGGCGGCATATGGTATTATTGCCAATATTTCGTTCGTAGTCCTGTCCTTATTCGCCGGTATCGCTCAAGGGACCCAGCCGCTGTTAAGTGAGAGCTACGGTCAGAAAGACCTGAAAGGGATGAAGCATGTTCTCGTTTTATCCTTTCTGACGGCGCTGGTCTTGAGTTTAAGCGTGTACGTAGGAACAGCGGCCTTTACTGAAGAAATCATATCAGTTTTCAATAGTGAAAACAGTGCACATATTGCCCGAATGGCGACAAGTGGTCTGCTGATTTATTTTATCGGCTTTGTGTTCGCAGGAATGAATACAATTCTGACCAGTTACTTCGGTGCTACAGATCAGCCTAACAGAGCACTGCTCTTTTCGCTATTAAGAGGTGGTCTACTAATTATTCCATTAGCTATCGTGTTGAGTTATTTCTTCGGCATGAACGGCGTCTGGTCATCCTATGTCCTGACCGAAGCCCTGATCGTCATGGTCATCGCCTTCATTATTAATCCGAACAAGCGGTTGAAGAGAAGGTAAGAAAAACTTCACGTGCCGTTCATCCTCGGTAATATTAAAGACAGCAAAGAAACATATACTTTTCTACTAAATAAGGTACTTCTGTTAGCCAATCATTCCTGACAGAAGTATCTTTTTATATTATAAAATTTACACTTATCTACATACAAAATTATTGGTACAATATAAGCCAAAGGCAAGAATTTACTGCAATCTATCTATAAAAACATGTATTGCAAGAAAAAAAGCTGTGCTATAATGCTGTAAAAATAAAGCGTTTACAGTGCGGAAAGTAGGATGACTGATGTTTGAGAAACCTGAAAAAGGAGTCTGGAGCAGGAAAACTTCTGATAAATGGCAAGATGGCTATTTCGTTGGGAATGGTGAAACGGGAGGTATATTATACGGAGGTAGTACACAGTTTAACATAGTTGTAAATCATCATTCACTGTATTTAAAATCTGATCAGATGGATAGTATACCGGATATTTCTAATTGTCTTAACGACTTAAGACGTACAATAAAAGAACAGGGATATCAAAAAGGTATTGAGTTTTTTGAAAAAGAAGCAATTGACAAGGGGTATGACGGGCTGACAATGAGTGACCTTTTCCATCCAGGAGGCGAGATCGTATTCTCCATCACCCCTTCAGTCGCCAATCCTACATCAAGATACATAAGATCACTTGATTACGAGACGGGTATAATCTGTGAAGCCTTTTCGACTGAAAATGGTCAGGAATTCAGTAAAAAAATGTTTGCATCAAAAAAAGAGAACGCTTTATATCTTGAACTGAAGAGTGACGATATGTTTTCGATGGAATTTTCATTAAAAGAATTTGACCACTCCTTGCTTTCCCAGAGAAGTCAGCTGACAGCTAAAAGTAAGCTTGAAGCAGTGTATACTTATTTTAATGACAGTTATTACAAAGTATTCATAGAGTGGGATACAGATGGTGAGTTCACTGCAGAAGACAATACCTTCTCACTCAAGAAAGCAACTAGATTAAGAATGAAAGTGGCTGTCAATTCCGATCAAGCTGCAGCCATCGGTACATTTGAGGATATTGAAAAAGAACATATTGATTTCCATCGCAATCAGTACAATCAAGTGTCTCTGAGTTTATGCAAAGACACTGACAGAAATAAAAGTTACGAAGACTTAGTGGAACTGCTTGAATCAGAAGAGAGCATTCCTGTTAGTCTGTATGAAAAACTGTACGATGCAAGTCGTTATTTCATTCAGTCCATGTCAGGACCGGCACTTCCAAACCTGCAGGGAATATGGAGTGGAGACTTTAATCCACCATGGAGCGGTGATTTTACTTTTGACACGAATGTACAGTTAGCTATTGCATCTCTGGCAAGTCTGGGCTTGTTTGAAAACTTTTCCTGCTTATTCAATACCGTAAAAGCATATGAAGAAGATTTCAGAAAAAATGCGCAATGCTATTATAGCTGCAGAGGGTTTTTAGTACCTGTACATGCCAGTACGCGTGCCTTACATGTTCACTGGAATAAAGAATGGCCGCTTATCTTCTGGACAGCTGGTGCAGGATGGTTAGCTCATTTCTACAATGAATACTATGACTATACACAAGACATAGATTTTCTGAAAAAAGTTGCCTTGCCTTTTTATGAAGAGACTCTACTGTTTTATGAAGATTTTATTGAATATGAGGATGATACAGCTGTATTCAGACCCAGCTATTCAGCAGAAAACGGAATGGGTAATAATTCTACAATGGATGTAGCTGTTGTAAAAGCAACGCTCAGCTATATAAAGAATGCTTATAAGGATTTAGGAATGGATGTTCCGGATAAATATGACAGGATAGAAAACAGGCTTCCGGCATACATGATCGATGAAGAAGGTGTGCTGAAGGAGTGGATAGACGAATCAGCTGAAGAAAATCCCAACCATCGACATTTTTCAAACTTGTATCCAGTTTTTCAGACAAAAGAGATTACTGCGGATCAGCCGGGCTTATGGAAAGCTGCACATAAAGCATTTGATAAGCGACTTGAAGCGTGGTTGTTGAGAGATGATGGAGATACCTCGTCTTCACATGGGAGAATGCATGCAGCGATGTGTGCAATCGCAATGGAACGATCAGAAGACCTGGAAAAAGCACTAGGAGCACTTGTCATGAATCAGTCTTTTTTCCGTCATTAGCTACAAGCCACTATAATCATCAGACTGTCTTTAATGTGGATGCCAACGGGTCTTTTCCTAAAGTCATACACGATGCCTTAATTTATTCAGAAGAACCGGGTGTAATAACTTTGTTTAAAGCTATCCCCTCTTGGCTGAAAAAAGGTACACTTAAAGGCATTAGATTGCCGAATACCATCAAAGTCGAGAGTTTTACATGGGACATACCCAATCATACATTTGAATTAGAACTGACCTCTAAACGTTCGAATACTCTGACTATTCAATTACCAGACGTATTTAAACCGATAGAAGAAGACACACCATCTTTTATAGAAGTAAATTTGAAAGCAAATGAGCCTGTTAGAATTCCCAGCAAACAATGAGGCAGTAGGAGCTGAACAGAGTGAAGAAAAAATTAAAAAATAAGCCTTATCCTGAATAATTCATACCTCTAATTTCAGAGGCTGTTTTTAAATATTGTTATATTTTCTTTATCGTTTTCCATTTTCTATCCTAATTATTTAATTTTTTTCGGTCTATTTAATTATTTTGAGACTTTTTACTTTTCAAACTCAAATTTTGGGCGCACTTCTCCCTAGGCCATTTAAATTCTTTTTAATAAACCAGGTTCTTTAAATGTGTTGCCGAACCCTTTGGATTTTCCTGAATACGGCATAAAACTCTCGTTGGTGAACATGAGAAATCGATAGTTTTAAATACATTTGTCTTGCAGTGCTGACTAGTTTTCCAGCCACTTTGAATAGATGGAAACGGATTGTGTCCACTTGGAGTCCTTTCGATTTTGGCTCAAAACACAAGGTGCGTAAGAAGTTAACCAGATTGTACGCCAACAGGCTAATCATCATGCGGGCCTCGTTTTCAATGAATCTGGGACTATCTGTTTTATCAAAGAAGAAGCTGTTCTTGGCTTCTTTAATGTAGTTTTCCATGGTACCGCATTTATTGTAGGTTTCAAACACTCTTTTAGCTGAGATGTTTTCTGAGAAATTCGTGACAATAAAGGAATGCTTAAAAAGGAGTTCGCCTACTTCTCGAGTTGAACGAATACACACTCGACGCGGTTTGAACCATGAAGCTGCTTGGTAGGAAACCGAATGATAATAGACTTCTTTTTCATCCCAAGGATGATGGTTATCATAGAACACAAACTCTTCCGCTAAACGATATAAATTCCTATTGGCCTTTAGCCGAATGACATACTGATTTTCGTATAAGTCGCATAAATCATAAACATCCGGTGTCGCGAAACCACTGTCTCCACGAACGAGAATATCAGTGGTTGGAATCGTTTGGTTATAATGTTCCAATAACGGTTCAAGAAATTCTTTGACCCCGTTGGAAGTGTATTGATTTCCTGATCGAAGCTTGGCTTTTAAAAAGTCGCCAGTCAAGCCGTCAAATGCCACTAAAGGATGGTAGCAATTCGTTCCATAATGGGCGTTGTAAGCAGTTTGTTCTTGATGACCAAAGGTATCCGAATGGGTAGAATCTAAATCAATAATCATATTTGTATCGTTGCGAACCAGACGGGCTTTGTCAATTAACGCTTGATTGAATACTTGAAGCGTCTTAATTGTCTCACCTTCTACACGATCATATAATCGAGAAATGGATGATTGAGAAGCCAACGGCTCATCAATTGATAACGTCTGTAATACCGGATCATGCTGTAAAATATTTGCAGCAGAATCAGTATTATAACCACCTATAAATTGTAGAATTATCTGTTTCAAAATCTTATGATTCGTATGCGTCCAATATTTACGACTGTCATTAAATGTAACAATGTCTTCAGAGAGCTGAGTAAATTTAAAAGCATCCATTAACTCATCGATTAGTACTAAGCCAGAATCACTTGATAAACGACCACCATCATGAGAAACGATTAAGTTATTGTTGAATTTCACGGCATTTTCTTGTAAAGTAACCACTGAGAGAACCCCTTTCTATGGTTGTTTGTAGTGAAGTAACCATATCAGAAAGTGGTTCTTTTTTCATCACCTAATGGGTGATGAAGTAATTTAAAATAAAGTTGTTCAAATCAACGATTAAGAGCATTTTTAGAAAAACTATGAATTATTCAGGACTGTAACTGATAATTAAGTTATTTAAGAATCGAAAAGAGTAGTTACTGATGGACTCTATTTAAAGATTTTATAATGATGTGCTACTAGTTGTATTAGAGGAAAGGCCAACAAATGCGATTAGTTTGCTTAAAGCTATAAATAAAAGGCCAATAATTGTAGATGCTTTAGAGCAAGGTGGTAACTGTAAATACTAAATACAATTTACCTTTGAAACATTGCAGATGAAAATCTAGAAGAAATGTATGAAAAAGCTACTTGGCCAGTCTGTGGCCCACCACCTAGGTTAACTGCCGCCAAACAATTAATGAAGTAAAACGGTGTATCCTTAGAACAAAAAATCATCGAAGAGTTTGCTTTTCTAATTTAAGTCGTATATTAAAGACAATAAAAATCCCTCCAAAAGTTAGAGTAAATGACTAACTTTTTGGGGGGATTAATAATATGATTGTAGACTAAATATTAAAATTCTAAACCAATATCTAATCCTAGTCCTGGTTTTTCTGACAAAGTCATAATTCCACCTTCTTGCGTGAAATCACTCTTAATGCCGGGAACCTCTTTACTCATACGATAACTATCTAAGTCCGCATAAGTAATATTTTTTTGTGAAGCAGCTAAAGCTGCTCCAGCAGCAATCCCAATACGGGATTCAGACATACAACCTACCATACATTGTAAGCCAGCAGCTTGTGCGATCGCATTTATTTGTAAGGCAGGATAAATGCCACCGGATTTCATTAATTTAATATTGATGATATCGCATGCTTCTTCCTTAATCGCGCGAAATGCATCTTGGGGTGAGAGGACAGATTCATCCATCATAATTTGTTGTGTTACATTGTCTTTAATAAACTTCATACCTTCATAATCCCAATATGGAACAGGTTGTTCTACTTCTTCCACACCATACTTATAAAATTCATTTAGAACATGGACGGCTTGTTTCTTATAGTAGCCTTGGTTCGCATCCACTCGGAGACTGATATCTGGTCCAACTTCTTCTCGAATTAAACGAATCGCTTCTATATCATCTTTCGCATTCAATCCAACTTTTATTTTCAGAATATTAAATCCTTCATCGACATATTGTCTTGCAAGTTTCGCCATTTCTTTAGGTTCATCGATTCCGATTGTCATGTCTGATTCTACCTGGTTTGATGATCCCCCTAACAATTGGTAAACTGGAAGGCCTGTGTGTTTTCCTAAAATATCATATAAAGCTAAATCGATACCAGCTTTTCCTGCAGTCTTCCCTTTGTATTGGCGGTTCATGATTTCATGTATGCGCCCGATGTTTAAAGGATTTTCACCTTTTAATGTATTGTCCATTTCCGTTAAGAAATTTGTTACATCTTCTATGTTATTACCAGTAACAACTTTCGAAGGCTGAGATTCACCATACCCGGTAACCCCTGCATCCGTTTCAACCTTTACAATAACTGTATCCGTCCGAGTATCATCTGAACTCGCAATTTTGAAACTTACAATAGGTTCAATAGTAATTGTTTTGTGAGAAATTTTAGTAATTTTCATCGATTAATCTTCCTTTTCATAAATTTCAATAGCGACTTCCGTTGTTTCAATATCATTATAAGTTAATTTTCCACTTTCGAATTCAGCTTCTCCGTTTTGATTATCATACGGATCATTTCGACTGAAATCTAACGCAGGTGTAAAATCATGTTGAAAATCGGATACTGCTGGCATTCTGAATGGTTCTAAGTTCCCGAAGTAGAATTTCCATCGTTCTTCTTCACCTGTTCGGTATGCTGAGCCACCAAAAGAAGTATCGGCATATAACCAGCCAAATGGGGCTACATAAAATTGAGCCCAATCATGATTTCCTATTGTTTCTGGATTGGTGTATAAGCCAGCCTGCCATCTTGCTGGAACTCCAACTGCACGACATAAGGTAATAAAAGTAAGAGCTTGGATACCACAATCTCCTTTAAAACCTGTTAAAGCGTAAGTTGGAATATCTGTAATGGTGTAATAAGGACGGACAAACGAATACATCACATTTTTAGTAATATATTCGTAAATTAAACGTGCTTTTTCAAGAGGATTGGTTTCATTCCCGATAATCTCTTTAGCTACTGATTTGATATAAGGTGAAAATTTAATATGTGGTAATTGTTCTTCAGTATAAAATGTAGGTTGTGCTTCGTCTACTTCTTCCGGCAAAGGATTTTTATACACCATATGATTATCGAATTCATATTCCACATAAAACTCTTCGTCCGCTTCATATTCTTTCTCAAAATAAACGGTTCTTGCTGGATGGTCAGGTTCATTCACTAGAGCTGATTTATGAGATGTATCAATGAGTCTAAAGTTCTTTACTTGAGCATATTCAATCGGCAAAGGCAAGTGAACTCTAATTTTCTCTCCTGGTTTTTGAGCCTCTGGTTTCACCTTCAAAGTTGCACGTAAACGAATATGATAAGTCAATTCCCCTTTTTCTTTCATCTTATGCATTGTTTCATTAAGTAAATTTGTGCGCTTATCTAGTAATTCAGGGTTAGTACAACGTTTGGCATAATTGGGACGAGTTTTCATAATATTTTGTAAAATGTTTTCTCGGAAATGAATTTCGCCATCCAAATATACCCAATCTAAGGCATCTTCATCGCGTAAACTTTCGAATTCTTCGGTTTTAAAATCGGCAATATTATCTTTAAATAATGATAATGCTGCCTCGTAGGTATGAGGATAAGAATCTCTAATAATAGGTAGTATTTCTTTTTCTTGTTCTAATCTCTTTCTTAAAGCAACCGGTAAATCTTTTTCCAAGCGTTTATCGATGATTCTTTCGACTCGGTCATACTCACCCACGGCTTTTAGTTTTGCTATATCCTCTGGTAGTTGTGTGTCTAAATATTTCAAATCTTTATTCATTTATCTGCTCCATTCCTACTATTTTTTATAACAATATACATAATGTCCAGGTTTTACTTCGTATAAAGCTTGATTGTCTTCAATTATTTTAGTAAATGAATATCCATCTGGTAAACTCGCTTCGTAATTAATCTGACCCCCACCTGCAATATACCCGTTTTCAACATTGGGAATTGCTTTGAGTAATGATTTTGTATAATCATGAATCGGATTGAAATATAATTCTTCACGATCTGCTAGTTCTACAATTTTCCCATGATACATTACCGCTATTCGGTCAGACATGTGGTAGACCACATTTAAGTTATGAGAAATAAAAACGTAAGTTAAATTTTCACGCCGTTGTAAGTAAAGTAATAAATTCATGATTTGAGATTGAATAGATACATCTAAAGCCGATACTGCTTCATCACAAACTATCATTTTTGGATTCAATGCTAAGGAGCGAGCAATACCAATACGCTGACGCTGTCCGCCTGAAAACTCATGTGGATAACGATTAATGAAACTTTCGTTTAAACCACACATTTCCATGAGTTTCTTTACGCGTTCAGTTCTTTTAGTAAGATTTAACTTTTTTTGAATAACTAAAGGTTCTTCAATAATCTCTCCGACTGTCATCCTTGGATCCAAGGATGAATAGGGGTCTTGAAAAATTATCTGCATATTTTTCCGATAAGGAGTCAACTCTTTTCTCGAAAAATTTGATATATCTTCCCCTTCATAAAGAATTTCACCCGCCGTTGGTTCATTTAAACGGATCATTGTACGTCCTAAGGTTGTTTTACCACTTCCAGATTCTCCAACAATTCCTAAAGTCTCTCCTTCATACACTGAAAAAGTGACGTCATCTACAGCTTTTATATATTCTTGCTCACCACTATCAAAAGAGCCACCTTTTAATGGAAAATACATCTTTAAATTATTTACTCAAGTTTTGCAGTTGAATATCCAGGTTTAACCCTTGCGGTTATTGAAACTTCTTATAAATAATTCACTAGTGTTGCATTAAAAATTTAACTGTTTCATGACATAAAAAAGTCCTTTATAATGGGGTTGGATGACTTATCCAAGACCAAAACAAAGGACTTACAACATGGATAAGTATAAAACAAAAATGACCATAAATAAATGGTTTTCGTACATTTCTTTAGAAACATTAAGTGAATCGTCTCGACAGGCTATCGGTCAGTTTGATCGCTATTCAAAAAAATTAACGTTTAAGAAAGTACTGAAACTCTTTCTCTATGCGATTAATGATGAAACCG
>NZ_BAAGIQ010000043.1:0-19359 GCF_054658175.1 Alkalibacterium sp. s-m-28 | reverse complement strand
AACATAATGGGGAAGTTGATGACCATTATGCCCCTACCTGTTTTCGTGAACACAGCTATAAGTACGACAGCTATGATAAACGTTATGGTGCCCTCAAGTATGTTCGACCAGAAGCCCATTGCCGGGAATGCCCCTTAAAAAATGCGGGGCTGTGTCAAAAAGTCTATAAGGTAAAACAAATGGATGATGCCAGAAAGTACAATCATCCCGCAAGAGGCACACAAGCTTGGCAGCGTATCTACAATGAGCGAAGCAGTGTCGAGCGAGTCAACGCTTACTTAAAAGATGCCTATCAACTCAATGCTACACGCTTTTATAAAGCCGATCATGCCAATGCTTTTTATCGTTTGATTCAACTGGCATACAATGCACGAACCTATGCAAACCAACGGTTAGCTGAGAGAAAGAACAGAAAAGAAATAGCCGTGTAATTTTTAAAAAATAGTCATTTTGAAATTAGACGAGTGTTTCCTTTTTTAAAAAGTTAGTTATGAAATTGGTTCAATTATATAAGACTCTTAATTATAAAATAAGAATAATTTTTAAATTTTAGCTATTAATTTTTCAGACCCTAATCCGATAATGAGAAAGTATGCACAATATTTGAAAGAGGGATTAGAGTGAAAAAGATATCAGGCAAGAAAAGAAATAGGAAAATTAATAATGAACCAAAGAAGAAATCTTTGCGGTTGCGTTTTATTCTTTTATTTACAACGTTGGTGTTTGTTCCCATACTGATTGTATCAGCTGCACTGTACTATCAAATGGATCAGTCTGTAACCAGACGTGTCCTTAGAGAGCAACAACAAGCAACTAGTCAGATCGTTACTCTTATGGAAGATGCAGGATCTGAAGCAACCGCTGGTCTGCAGGCACTAGCTGAACTTGAGGAAGTATCTCAATTAACTGAACTGGAAGATGAAACGCAGCTGAACCAGCTGATGGAAATTGTTCGTTCAGCGTCACAATACATAAGCGATGTCTTCTTCTTTATTCCTGGTCAGGAAGCTGTCTGGACAATTGAACAACAGGATCTTGAGGCAGTATCACAGAACTGGCTTTCTGGTGCGACAGAAGCTAGTGGAGATGTCTATTTCTCTGAGCCATATACGGATGTGGTCTCAGGAGCTACCACTATGGCTGCGGCTATGACCATCGATCAGGAAAACGGAGAAACTGGAATACTAGGTCTTCAAATGGACATGGCGAGTATCGCAGCTGTCATCGACAGTAGTCAGATCGGAGAAACAGGGTATCCGTTTGTCATAACAGAAGCAGGCTACTGGCAGTTCACACAGGATCCCACTTTATCTGGTCAGGACGTGAGCAACCAGAGTATATTCCTTGAAGCCACTGACATGTCCGGTGAAATCTTCAATGATTTCAATAACCGTACATTTCCAATATATTATGAACGAGTTCCGGACATGAATCTGATTGTATACGGGGCAGTGACGTCTGATGAGATGGCTGCAGAGAACAATCTGTTCCTGAACAGAAGTTTATGGGTTCTTGGGATAAGTATCTTAGGAGCTGTAATTCTGTCACTTCTGATGTCAAATTATTTTGTGTCGATCACACAGATCATCCGCTCAGCGCTTCGTGGGATAGAAGAAGGGGATTTAAGAACCCGCATAACCTCACTGAAATCGAAAAACAAGTCAAGCAAAAAATCAAAGAACAGAAAAGCAGAGATTAAAGAAAATGGACACGAGCTCCATCAGATCGGGTGGAGTTTCAATGCGGCTGTTTCAACGTTCCAGAATGTTATCTATGATATTCAGGGTAAGCTAAATCAGTAGATGAACTCGCATCTGATCTGGCAGAAATTACTGAACAGACAAAAAATGCGACAGAAGAAGTATCAGAAACGATTCAGAGCATTGCTCACTCCAGTGCTCAGCAGACTGCGGACACTCAGAATACGGTTAAGCTTATGGACGAGCTGTCAGAACATGTCAATGCGATTTCATCAAACATGCAGGAAGTCGGGATGCATGCCGATAGTACTGTGCTGGCTCTGGGAGAAAACGACCGCAAAATGGGACATGTAAACGACACTTGGAACGAGACCGTAGATTCTTTCAATAGGTTGAAAGATAATATTGGAAAAGTGGATGGAAATGTCCAGGATGTAGAGAAAATACTGAAAGCAATACAGGAAATTTCTGAAAAGACCAATTTACTGGCCTTGAATGCTTCAATTGAGGCAGCACGTGCCGGAGAAGACAGAAGAAATTTCAGCATCAACAGGAACGACTTCCAATGATATTGCTCAGATATCTCAGGACATTCACGAAATAACGCTTCAAGTTAAAGAACTGGAGTCTGTTATCAGTAATTAAAATGCATATAGTATAGAGGAACAAATAAATAGTACGTTAGTAAGATTAATTTTTAAATTATCTAGATATTTAATGATAAAAGTATGATAAACTATACCTAGTTATACAATATACGTATTAAACTGCATAATTATCGAGCTGTTGAGCTGGTTATGTAAAAGGAGCACAGAATCGTATTACAATCATCTCTGGATGGGCCACTGAAATCATGACAGGACAATTGAATAGATTCCTTTTAATAGAGTATTTCTTTGTCTTAGTTGTACTAGGCATCTTGTTTATTGCAACTAAAAACTTTTTCAAGGCACCATACATTTACTCAATCGTAAGTGATCCGCTTAAGTTTCCAGACGATCAGAATGAAAAAGCTACAGCTAATGACTGGATTCAGAAACTGAAAAACAAGCTGTTTTCATCTAGAGGAAAGAAATCTGAGTGGATACAGGAAATAGAGAAGAAAAAACATTAGTTGAATCAAGTCAAATACTTCGACATGCTTACAAAGCTTCCGAACAGAGTGAAACTAATGAAAGATTTCCAGGAACGCTTGTCTTTACATACGACGAGAGATGCTGACGTGGAAGTAGCCATATTTATGCTGGATATTGATCGATTTAGAATCATCAATGAGCTTCATGGGCGACAGGCAGGATTTTTGGTCTTAATAAAAATTACTGAGCGCCTAAGGACTCTTTTAGGTCTTACTACATAGGAGTAAATAATGGACATATTTTTTATAGTGGTTTTCTTTTTATATGGCTTGATCTTCGGCTCGTTTTTCAACGTGGTGGGTCTACGAGTTCCTGCAAAGTCCCTTTTCAGTGAAAAGCGGTCATACTGTGATACGTGCCAGCGGACACTGAGCTGGAAAGAGCTGATCCCGGTTTTCTCATATCTTATTCAAAAGGGGAAGTGTCGAGGATGCCATGAACATATCTCTCTAATCTATCCACTGATGGAACTGGCGACCGGCATATTATTTGCGTTAAATTACTTTTTCTTCGGATTCACTAACCGAATGATCCTTGGCCTGCTTCTAATCAGTCTAATCATTCCAATAACTGTATCGGACATTGAATACAAACGGATACCAAACAGGCTCCTGATCTTTTTCAGTCCGCTGTTTCTGATGTACCGTCTGTTTTTTCCGCTTAACCCTTTTTACATGTCAGGTATCGGAGCAGCCGTCGCCTTCATCCTCGTTTTGATAATTATCTTAGTCTCTAAAGGCGGCATGGGTGTTGGTGATCTGAAGTACTTTACCTTGTTCGGTTTTGTTTTTGGATTATATCACTTTCTGCTTTTGTTCTTTCTATCTACTTTGTTCGGCAGTGTAGGGGGGCTCATTACAATGAAGGTCAAACGCCTCGGCAGGAAGTCTCGTATCGCTTTCGGACCATATATCGGGCTGGCGGCACTGATTGTTTTCTTTATTGGAGAACCATTGATAGGCTGGTATATTTCTTTGTTTTAACAGTGTTTACTTAATTTGTCAGATTGCCTTGAATACCTTCTGGGGGAATCATTATGTTATTTAAAGTCAAACCACTCCTGTTCATGAGTGAGCAGGAATCGCTCCTGAATGCTTTCCCGCCTTCTGAACAGAATCTTAATGAGCTGGAAGAGGCTTATGCTGACTCATCGCGCTTCATTCCTGAAGGAGAAACGATCAACGAAGTCATTGTCCTGATCCAGTCTGCGGCAGAGTCAAATGACGTCAAACTGCGTCAGATCTCACGCCTGAACGACGAGCAGCCTGTTGAAGGACTCAATGACCGGTATGTTCATTCAGTTTATCAGATTGAATTCGAAAGCTCAGAAGCCTCTAATATTAGAGGCATGCTGGCCACCATGAATCAGCAGGACCGACTCTTAAACAGCTATCAGCTCTCCTATCAGAGAGAAAGCGAAGATCTTTTGAGCGGGAGTGTTCTAATTGACGTGTATTATCATAAAGATGCTGGACAGTAAGCCGAGAAACAGTTTGAACCCTTACCTGGTTTGAACTGTTTTTTGATATAGTAAATCAACCTTTAGATATGATAAGATAATAAAAAGAGACAGGAAAGAAGGGATGTCAGGATGTCGTACTCAAAAGAAATGATCGACGCACTTCAGAACGAAGAACTCGAAAAGGCAGAACTTTTGCTGGATCGGGCAATTGCAGACGATTCGGATGAAGATTTGTTTGCACTAGTTGAAACCTTATTCGATCTGGGTTTTTTGAATGAAACGAAGCAGGTCGTGCAGCATCTGCTGACAGCACATCCCGATGAAGAGGGGCTGAAACTGACCTTGGCTGAGATAGCAATCGAAGAAGGCAATGAACTGGAAGCCTTTGAGTGGATCGAAAAAGTTGATAAGGACAGTCCATATTATGTCCAGGCGCTTCTGGTTTCAGCGGACTACTATCAAGTGCTGGACCTACCGGAAGTAGCGAGACAGAAGCTTGAAGAAGCAAGAACTTTGCTGCCTGAAGAACCGGTAATCGAATTCGCACTGGGAGAACTGCTTTTTGCCAGTGGAAAGTATAAAGAAGCCATTACACATTACGAAAAACTGATCGTCAAGAACCATATTGAATTTGCTGGGACCAGTCTCAATGGGCGTCTGGGAAATGCTTATGCAGCGATTGGAGACTTGGATTCTGCTGTAGACTACTTAAAAGAAGCTGTTGAGCTGCAGGAGACGAGCGATCATCTTTTCCAGCTCGGTCTCGTGTATTTTCAGAAAAAGGACTACGATACGGCAAACAGTCATTTCTTTAAAGTGAAGGAACTGGACCCGAGTTATACGTCAGTCTACAGTTATCTGGCCAAAGGATTTCTTGAACTGGCTGATGAAAAACGTGCGCTGGAACAAGTGGAAGAAGGACTCTTTTACGACCGGCAGAATGCCTCCTTGTATGCGATGGGTGCAGAAGCAGCCAAGATTCTTGGAGATTCGGACAAGGCACGTCAGTTTTATCAGGAAGCAATCGGGCTTGACCCTGATAATATCACAATGATTCTGGAATATGTGCAAGTTCTCTTCGGGCAGCAGGATTTTGAAGAAGCACTTGCTGTGTTTGAACCGGTCCTTGAAAGTGGAGAAGAAGATCCTCAGCTGTTCTGGTATGCGGCTATTGCTTATAATGAAGAAGAAGCCTTTGAAGAAGCAAGAGATTACTATGATAAGGCAGCAGTGTATCTGAGTGACAATGCTGACTTCCTGAAAGATTATGCCGTATTCCTTCGTGAAGATGGAGATAGAGCCGGCTTTATTAATACGGCCAGACGTTACCTTGAACTGAAACCGGATGATTTGGAAGTGCGTGAGTGGATTAAGTATGAAGACACGCTTTAATTTTGGTATACTATAAGTGAGCATAGAAAAGGAGGGGAGTTTACATGTATAGTCGCGTACAGTTAAAAGACAAGAAGAAATTTCTCAAGTGGTTTTTGCAGCGCTATCAGATGAAACGCAGAGAATCGATGTGGATTTTAAACTATTTACTCAATCATGACATTGTACTCAACAAGACCAAGTTTGTAGAAGAAGCGAACAAAACTCCTCGTGGAATAAGAATGGCGACTGTTGGTACAGAAGATGAAGCGTTCCGGTTCTATAAGGATGGTCAGGAATATGACCACCCTGAGCAAGCTTTCCACGAAGTCAGGCTGAACTGGCATACAGACTTGTATATCGAACTGCTTTTCCAGGATTCGCTGCTGTCACCTGAATATGCAGCAATTCTCGAAGACAACCCTTATGCAAAATGGAACGATCGCATGACTTCCGAGATCGATGAACAGGTCGACGAAGCGGTCGACACCTTTTATCTTCAGAAACAGCGTGAGCAGGTGCTGGAAGATATCGATCGTGCACTTGAAACAGATAACCGGGACGATTTTTACTCCCTGGCAGAAGAACTAAAACATATCGAAGAAAAAATGGAGAACGGTGTCTCGTCCTCCTAAAACCTTTAAATAGAGGAGTTAACAGATGACTGATATGACAGACATGCAGAAACAGGTTGATGACTATATCAGTCAGTTCAAGACTGGATATTTTACTCCTTTAGGGCAGCTTGCTCGTTTGACTGAAGAAGTGGGCGAACTGGCAAGAGAAGTTAATCATCGGTATGGTGAAAAACAGAAAAAAGAGTCCGAAGAGGAAAAAAGGGTCGAAGAAGAGCTTGGCGATGTCCTGTTCGTTCTGATCAGTCTTGCCAACTCTTTAGATATCGACCTATCTGATTCGTTCGACGCCATCATGGACAAGTTTCAAAGTAGAGATGCGTACCGTTTCGAACGTCATGATGGCAGGAACGAAGCAGACAGTTAAGTGATAAAGGAGAGAAGGGGTAGAATGCGTCACTGATTTGTACCCCGTATATATGACCTTGAAAGTACCAGTAAAAGGAGAATTCGAGAAAGCTCTGCCCGTTCTGGAGACACTTCAGGCTGCGGGTTTTGAAGCATACTTCGTCGGAGGCAGTGTCAGAGATGCCCTCCTTGGAAAAACAGTCAATGACGTTGATATTGCAACGAGTGCCTTTCCTGAAGAAATTAAACGGCTGTTCAAACGGACTGTTGATGTAGGAATCGAGCATGGAACAGTCATGGTGCTGCTGGACGATGAAAGTTATGAAGTTACTACATTTCGGACCGAATCGACGTATCAAGATTACAGACGTCCTGATTCGGTCACTTTTGTGCGCTCTTTAGAAGAAGACTTGAAGCGACGTGACCTGACAATCAATGCTTTCGCAATGGATAACAAAGGAAACATCCAGGATTTCTTTGACGGGGAGCGTGATCTGAAGGAACAGATCATCCGTGCAGTAGGCAAGCCCGAAGAACGGTTCCACGAAGATGCCCTGCGGATGATGCGGGCGGTTCGATTTGCCTCTCAGCTCGGCTTTCAGCTTGAGGCTGATACGTTTTATGCGATTGTGGTTAATGCGCACCTGCTTGAAAACATTGCCGTCGAGCGTATTCAGGTGGAATTTGTAAAAATGGCTATGGGAGAGTATGTCCTCCAGGGGATGGAAGCCTTTTTTGCAACAAGTCTTTATGCCCATTGCCCTGGTATGAAGTACGGAAAAGTAGCGCTGAGACGCTTCTCACTTATTTCCAAACCACTTAAGAAAGAGCGGCATGTCTGGGCATTGCTGCTTTATTTCATGGGAATAAATGATTCCAAAGAAGCAACGGCCTTCCTTAAATATTGGCGTCTCTCCAACCAGTTGATTACTGACAGCGTCAAATTGCTGGAACTGATATTATACCGCCATCACTACCCGTTGAATCATTATATTGTCTACACTTATACTCCACCATTAATCTGGGAGGCGGAAGATCTTTTACAGATGCTGAATCTTCCATTCGATAAGCGTACTGCTGCACGCCTTATTCTTACACTGCCTATCCAGTCACGTGAAGAACTGGCCGTAAACGGACGGATTATCATGGAAGAAACGGACAGTAGAGGTGGGCCATGGCTCGGAGAAGCGATTCAAGTTGCTGAAAAAGCTGTGGTTTTGGGTGCTGTTGAAAATAAAACCGGGCCTATTCTAAACTGGCTCAAAGAAAATAAATACATTTGACGATTTTACGCCAGTATGAAGAGATAGAAAAGAGGGGGCTTATGAAAAAAGATCAGTTATACGCTGTCGTCGATATCGAAGCGACGGGTGCCAGTATCGGTCGAGATGAAAGAATGATCCAGTTCGCCTGTGTTCTGGTCAGAAACGGTGACATCATTCAGTCTTTCGATACATTCGTCAACCCTTCACGCAAGGTCAGCAGAACCATCAGAGACCTGACAGGAATTACCACTCAGGATCTGGCGACTGCACCATATTTCGAAGACATCGCTCATGTGATCCGACACCTGCTGGAAGACACGATTTTCGTTGCACATAATGTAGGGTTTGATTTTCAGTTTCTAAATGAATGTCTTGAAAGAGCCGGTTTAAAACCGCTCAGTATACCGGCTGTTGATACAGTAGAGCTGGCTCAGATCCTTTATCCTTCTGAGGACAGTTACCAGCTCAAGGAGTTGACTGCATCCCTTGGCTATACACTTGAGCACGCCCATAACGCGTTATCTGATGCAGAAGCAACGGTATTTCTTTTGAATAAACTGGATGACAAAGTCAGAAGCCTTCCTCTGATTACTATTGAGTCTCTCGCAGACCTTTCACCCAGTACTACAGCTGAAACGGCTTTGTTTTTCAGAGATGCTCTTGATGATATGATGAAGAATCCCTGTGACTTAAGTGACTCTCTTATGATTGTGGGGGATATGGCTATCAAGAAGCCCATCAGTCCGACTGTTCAGGAACAGTACAGAAAACAGCCTGTCTATCCCTATAAGGAAGAGGAGAAAAGGTCTGTTTTATCTCAGATCGGTCTTGACTGGCGAAGCGGCCAGTCTGAGATGATGAATACCTTATTCAATTACTTGAAAAAAGATACTCCAAACTATACACAGCTCATTGAGGCTGCTCCGGGTTCCGGAAAAACGTATGGTTACCTTTTTCCATCTTACTACTTAGCTTCAAAAGAGAATAAAATAATCATTTCTACTTATACTAAAATTCTTCAAAAGCAGCTTTCAGCCGATATCGTTCCTGTGCTCAATCAGAAGATGCCGTTCTCCAAAGCAGTAGCTGTAGCCAAGAGTGAGTTTCATTATCTTTCACTTTCAGCTTTTTACAGAAAATGGAGAAACACAGCAGCTACTCATACAGAAGCCATTTTCTGCATGAAAATACTAGTTTGGCTGACTGAAACAACCGAGGGTGACCTTGAAGAAATCGGGTCCGGAGCACATATGGCTCATGCATTCTGGAAGGATATTCGACCCTCAGAACGCCTGACTCCTCTTCCTGTTTTTGAATCGTATGAGTTCTTACACCGTAGAAACAGACGTCTCGAAGAATCAGCGATCATCATAGCCAATCATGCCTATCTGCTGGCTGACTGGAAAAAGGCTCAGCCTATTATTCAAGGTGGGACTGTCATTATTGACGAAGCCCATCATTTACCGGATGTCATTGATCAGAGTGCTACACTTTCATTAAGAGTCAGTTCACTCGTCAAGGATCTCAAGCAGATTGGATCACTCGACAAAGAAGATTCCATTCTTAATCAGCTGGATGCGGCAGCGGATAGTCCTGTTAAAGATTATCAGATCAGATTTCTGGAGTCAGCGGCTCATATCCTAAATGAAGAATGGCAGGAATGGTCCGACTCATGGATCGCCCGCATTCGTCAGTCAGATGACTACTCCGACACAGTTGTCGAATGGAAAGATCATAAGATCGAATTAAATGCTCTTTCAGTCGGATTGAAAAAAGATAATAAACGGTTAAAAGCTACGATCGATGAAACGATTTATATGGGCAATCAGATTCTTGAACTGCTTGAAGCAGAAATAGAATCGATGCCTAAAGAAATCAGACGACTGGCGTCTCGTCTTCAGCTCGTCATAGACCGTATTCAGCATTTATCTGAGACATTTACCGAACTTTTTTTCAAGCAGGAAAAAGGCAGCCTGACAGGTATGAGGTTTTATTCCCGCTCACCGTGGAGTACATTGACATTCTACAAGTATAATCATGGAAGCAGAGAACTGCTCCAGAACAGGCTGCATGCAGTCGATCATCTTGTGTTAACGAGCAGCACCCTGTCTGTTAAAGGATCGACAAGCTATATTCAGCTGGCACTCGGTCTTGAGCAGGCTGAATTCAGCAGCTTTGATTCTGTGTTTGATTATCAGAAGCAAGGGAGACTATTTGTTCCAGATCAGCAGACAGCAGTCGGCCATTTAAAACGAGGTGCGTATGCTTCCGAGCTGGCTGGACAACTTGAAGACATACTTAAACAGACCAATGAGAACACGCTGATCCTTTTCCGGTCCCAGGAAACGATTCAGGCCGTCTATCAGCTTCTGAAAAATCGTCCGACATTGAACCGAAAGACTATCCTTGCACAGAACATTTCAGGCACCCCTTTAAAAATAGCCAAGCAGGTGAAAAAGGCACGAGAAGTAGTCGTGCTTGGGGCCGACAGTTTTTGGGAAGGGGTAGATTTTCCAGAAGATGAACTGAAACTGGTCATTTTGACTCGACTGCCGTTCGATTCTCCAGATATGCCGTTGGTCAAGCACAGGCACCAGCTATTGAGTGATCAGGGACAGAACCCCTTTGTACATGACCTTCTACCTAGAGCTGTAATGAAGTTCAAGCAGGGAATCGGCAGACTGATCCGATCAGTTCATGATAAAGGCATCTGGATTGTTCTGGATAGACGGATTATTGATTCGAGTTACGGCTCTGCATTTACCGACTCGCTGCCTGAAGGACTGGTGCTGGAAGAATATCCGCTTGACAAGATCATAGACGAAACTCGGACATTTTTCGGACAAACTGAAGGCAAAGATTAATGACCCAGATATTTATTTCTCCAGTGGCATTTGCTATACTAGAGAAGTTGAAATAAATGGAAACAGATTGAGGAGAGACAAGTGAAAAAAATTATAATTGGTCTCGCCATTACATTGAGTCTGATAATTATCGGAACGATTGTTTTATATCAGCGATCGACCACAACGTTTACTCGTGCACAAGCAGATACGGTCGCATTTGTCAGGGAACGGACGAACCTGGACCAGGTATCGGACTTTCACTGGTTTAACGGAACGGAAACCTACCTGACGGTGACTGGAACGAATGAAGAAGGACAAGAACGTATTTATATCGTTCAGCAAGATGGAGGTCAGATCACTTCTTTCTCTGCAGAAAATACTATTTCTGAAGAGGAAGCAGTTAGAATGACTCGGGAAGCCAGAGATCCAGTCAAGATTTTAAATGCACGGATCGGTATGATCGACGATACACCGGTCTGGGAAATCAGCTACCGCAACGAGAATGACAGGTTAGGCTATTATATCGTCAATCTGCAGACAGGTGAATGGCTGCGTACCATTGATAATATTTAAATCGGAAGGGAATTATTAACGTGAAGAAGATACAGATAATAGAAGCGAGTAAGCATGTCGGAGAGAAAGTAAGAATTGGGGCATGGATTGCGAATAAGCGTTCAAGCGGGAAAATTGCCTTTCTGAATCTACGGGACGGATCAGCCTTTTTCCAGGGGGTTGTTGTTAAGAGTGAAGTTTCTGAGGAAGTGTTTCAGACAGCTAAAAATATTACGCAGGAAAGCTCCGTCTGGGTCGAAGGAACAATTCAGGAAGACACACGTTCTAAATTCGGCTATGAAATACATGTCGACAGCCTGGAATTGATCGGCGAGTCAGTTGATTATCCGATAACGCCGAAAGAACATGGTACCGAGTTTCTTATGGATAACCGTCATTTGTGGCTGCGATCTTCAAAGCAGCATGCAGTGATGCAGGTCAGAAATGAAATCATCCGTGCAACGTATGAGTTCTACAATAAAGAAGGCTTTACTAAAATCGATCCGCCAATCCTGACTGGTAGTGCGGCAGAAAACACGACTGAACTCTTCCACACAGAATACTTTGACAGAGATGCCTTCCTGTCTCAAAGTGGACAGCTGTATATGGAAGCAGGAGCTATGGCTCTTGGCAAAGTCTTTTCATTCGGTCCGACTTTCCGGGCAGAAAAATCCAAGACCCGTCGTCACCTGATCGAATTCTGGATGATTGAACCTGAAATGGCCTTTATGGATCAGGACGATTCTCTGGAAATTCAGGAACAATATGTCGCTTATCTTGTCCAGAGTGTCCTGGATAACTGTGATCAAGCTCTGGATGTTCTTGAGCGTGATAAAGACCTACTTAAAAAATACACGGCTCTGCCTTATCCAAGAATCTCTTATGATGAAGCAGTTGAGCTGTTGAATAAAAATGACTTTGACGTGACCTGGGGAGAAGACTTCGGATCACCAGAAGAGACTTTTATCGCTGAACAGTTCGATAAGCCTGTCTTTATCCTGAACTAT
Source organism: Alkalibacterium sp. s-m-28 (assembly GCF_054658175.1). Taxonomy (NCBI): domain Bacteria; kingdom Bacillati; phylum Bacillota; class Bacilli; order Lactobacillales; family Carnobacteriaceae; genus Alkalibacterium; species Alkalibacterium sp. s-m-28. The sequence continues at coordinate 7,037 of NZ_BAAGIQ010000043.1, read as the reverse complement.
CCGAAAGCAATCAAGCCATTTTACATGAAGCCACATCCGACTCGTGAAGATATCGTCTTATGTGCAGACCTTATTGCTCCAGAAGGATACGGCGAAATCATAGGGGGATCTCAGCGTGAAGATGACTATGATGCCCTGCGTAAGCAGCTTGAAGCGTTCGACCTGGACGTCAGTGAATATGAATGGTATCTGGATCTGCGCAAATACGGCAGTGTCCCTCATTCCGGTTTCGGACTGGGACTAGAGCGTACGGTGACTTGGATCAGCGGAACTGAACATATCCGTGAAGCCATACCGTTCCCACGTCTATTGAACCGTATTTATCCATAAGAAGCAGTGACCGCAATAAAAAGGATTGGGCATTTTACCCAGTCCTTTTTTTAAATATTGAACCCCATCGATTATGATAATAAAGGAGAAAGGAGCCGGAACATGGCTGAAGACCTCATTAAATGGATTAAAGCTGGCCAGACGATTATTCCTAATCCATTGCTGATGCATTATAAGGATCTTGGTCTGTCTCATACTGATCTGGTTGTTCTCATTCAGCTTCTGTCTCTAGTTGAAAACGGCCAGCGCTTTCCTGACAGTCAACTACTTGCAGAGCGACTGGATGTATCAAGAGAAGAAGCATACAAAGCGATTCACCAGCTGATGACAAAAAAAATTATTACAATAGAGACCAGCACAAATGAAGAGGGGAAGACTCAGGATGAATTCTCTTTTGATCTGTTATACGAAAAACTAGTCTACCTGCAGGAAGAACAGTCGAAAACGGTGAAGAAAGAAAAGGAAGAGCTGTCTTCAAAAGATCTTTACCGTTTGTTCGAAGAAGAATTCGGAAGAGGATTGTCCGCAATAGAAATACAGACGCTTGATATGTGGCTGAATGAAGATGACTACCCGATCGACCTGATTGAAGCAGCTTTGCGTGAAGCTGTATTGAGCCAGGTATACAGCCTGAAATACATCGACAGGATCCTGCTGACATGGGAAAAGAAAAACATTCGCACAAAAGAGCAGGTCGAGAAAGAGTCCAGACGGCACAGACAGAATCAGTCTACCAATTCGTCAGATAGTGAAAATGATGACGAAGAAAAACCCGTGCCGATGTATAACTGGCTGAAGAATAATGACAATACTTGAGAACATGACGACAGAATAAGGAGAGAATGCTGGGATGAAAGAACCAGAATTACTGAATGCGACCGAAACCACCAAACTGATCGAGGCAATGGGTGTTTTGTACCCTGATGCGAAAGCTGAACTGACACATAAAAATACTTTCGAACTGCTGATAGCTGTCATACTGAGTGCACAGACTACTGATGTAGGAGTAAACAAAGTGACGCCCCAGCTATTTGAAGCTTATCCGAATCCTGAGGCGATGATGGAAGCTGAAGTGGAAGAAATCATGGACAAAATCAAGACGATCGGACTATACCGCAATAAAGCTAAGTTTTTAAAGAAATGTTCAGAAGACCTGGTCGTCCGCTTTAACGGCGAAGTGCCGAGAACACACAAAGAACTTGAAAGTCTGGCTGGCGTCGGCAGAAAAACAGCCAATGTCGTCATGAGTGTGGCCTTTGACGAACCGGCTATTGCCGTCGATACCCATGTGGAACGTATCAGTAAACGATTCAATATCTGTTCTCAAAAAGCGACAGTCAAACAAGTCGAAGAGATCCTGATGGAAAAACTGCCGCGAGAACTATGGAGTATTGCGCATCACCGGATGATCTTTTTCGGTCGCTATCAGTGTCCGGCAAGGGCGCATGATCATGATGAATGCGTGCGCAAAATCCAGGAAGTTTTGTAGAGAGCGGGTCAGTCAACTATCAGCACTGATGCGTCGTTTTTAAAATCTTCTAAGATAAGGTATAATGATGACTAGCTAGTCTGCTTTCTGCTAAGTGCAGGGCAACGAGAGGAGAAATGTCATGTCTATTGAAGAAATAAGTGAACGTCTGGAGCAGTTGAGATCTCAGTATGCTCTGTATAAAAATCGACCCTTTGACATCACTATCGCCAGAGGGATCCCTTCAACAGATCAGTTGAAGCTTTCTGAAGCTTTATTAATTGAAACACGCATCGAAAACTGGTATAGTGAAGATGAACTTGACATAAGAAACTATGGAGGGCTCTTTGGTCTAAAAGAAGCTCGGGAACTTTTCGGTACCCTGTTGAATACACAAGTGGAGGAAACCTTTGTCGGAGGCAATTCCAGTCTTCAGCTGATGTATGCAACACTTGTGCACTTCATGTACACAGCTAAAGACTCGTGGTCAAAAGAAGAAAAGGTCAAATTTATCTGTCCGAGTCCAGGATACGACAGGCACTGGTTCATGCTGGATCATCTAGGTATAGAAATGATTCCGGTCGAGCTGACCGGTCAGGGTCCTGATATGGAAACAGTTGAAAAACTGGTTGCACAGGATCCGGCGATAAAAGGGATGTTTGTAGTGCCTACATACAATAACCCGACTGGAGAAACGATTTCCGATAAGTCAGTCGCCCGTCTGGCGAATATGTTCACGGCTTACGAGGATTTCATTATCCTATGGGACAACGCGTATGTCGTTCACCACTTGACTGATCATAAGAAAGAAGCTGCAGATCTCCTGAAAGCGTGTAAAGAAGCTGGAAATGAGAACCGGGTGATACAGTATGTGTCTACTTCTAAAATGACACTTCCCGGGTCTGGCGTAGCGGCTATGGGTGCATCAGAAGCACGCATCAACGAACTGGCTCTTGAGTTCAGTAAGCAGATCATCAGTTTTGATAAAATCAATCAGATGCGCCATGTCCTGTTTCTGAAAGACCGAGAAACGATCGAGGAGCACATGGAAAAGCACGCTGAAATTCTTTCACCTAAATTTGACTGGGTCGATACGATTCTTTCTGCGTACTTTTCCGGAGACCGATCCACGTTTGTTCAGTGGACCAAACCTGAAGGCGGCTATTTCATTCATCTGACTACTCAGGACGGTTGTGCAACAGATACCGTTGAAAAAATGAAAGCGATCGGGATCGAATTGACTCCTGCAAATGCCGCATACCCTTATGGCATCAATCCTAAGGATAACAGCATCAGACTGGCTCCAAGTTTTGCCAAACTAGATGATCTGGAAATTGCAATGGAAGCATTGTGTACCTGCATAGAACTTGTGTCACTGGAAAAATCACTTACTAACTAGGAGGAAAACAGCATGTCAAAAGGTAGTTTCGGAATAGGAATGGCATTGGGTGCCTTAGCTGGAGCAGCAGCAGCTTATCTTTTTGCACCACAGTCAGGAGAAGACTTTCAGAGACAACTGAAAACGAAGGCTCAGGAAACTAAGAGCAAAGCAGTCGATCATCTTGATGAGGCATTGATGGAGACAGAAATGTGGCTGGAACAGAAAATGGCTGAAGATGATGGTTACAATGAACCGATCCGCTACGAACACAAACCTGAAAACGTAGCTCTTGCACCAGACTATACAGAATCACCAGATGTATTTGTAGAAGAATAAGAAGGAAAGGGAGAAGAGCAATCTTTTCTCTTTCCATTTGTACTTGAATGAATATTTATACTATATTTTAAATATCTATACTAAAGCTTATCAGGAGGACACTATGCCAAGACTATTCAATATCAATTCAGAAATCGATCCGCTGAAATCCGTTCTATTAAAACGTCCAGGACGGGAAGTGGAAAACCTTATTCCTTCAACTATGGAAGACTTGCTCTTTGATGACATCCCTTATCTGCCGATCATACAGCAGGAACATGATGCATTTGCAGAAGCCTTGAAGGACAACGGATCTGAAGTTGTTTACCTGGAAGAACTGGTGGCGGAAGCCCTTGATGCGCAACAGGGGCATCAGACTTTAGTTGATCAGATAATCAAAGAGTCAGGTATATACATCAAAGATGTTAAAGACACCTTATCAGACTACTTGCTGTCAATGAATACGAAAGATATGGTCGATACGATGATGGCAGGAGTAAGAACGGATAAGCTTGACATTCAGTCTCGTTCGCTTGGATGGTTGACCGATCGGCAGGATCAGGATCTGTTTCTGATGCAGCCCATGCCTAATCTTTATTATACGAGAGACATTGCCTCCACATTAGGTAAAGGCATGTCCATCAATAAAATGACCTACGAAGCCCGAAAAAGAGAGTCACTGTTTATGGAAACGATCGCCAGATATCATCCAGATTTTAAAGGGGATCAGCTGCCGCTTTGGCGTGACCGCAATTCGGATACGACGATCGAAGGTGGAGATATCCTTGTTTTAAGTGAGGATGTCCTTGCCATAGGTGTCTCCCAGCGCACATCTGGACGGGCCATCGAAGAACTGGCTCATTCACTATTTGACAAGCAGAGTAAGTTCAGAAAGATCCTCGCAATCGAAATTCCACATGTCAGAGCAATGATGCACCTGGACACAGTATTTACAATGGTGGATAAAGATGCATTTACGATTCATCCCGGTATACAGGATCTGGACGAAAAAATGTCGATCTATATGCTGGAACCTTCTAAAGTGGAAGGGCAGATCAAGGTCTCACATCATACAGACTTGACTGATCTCCTGAAAGATGTGCTGAATATGCCTGAAATCAACCTCATCCCATGTGGGGGAGGGGATCCGATCGCTGCGCCGAGAGAACAGTGGAACGATGGCTCAAATACGTTAGCTATCAAACCAGGATTGGTTATCACGTATAACCGTAACTACGTTTCCAACGAACTGCTACGAAAAAATGGAATTAAGGTGATCGAAATCCCCTCAAGTGAGCTGTCCCGCGGTCGTGGTGGACCAAGATGTATGAGTATGCCCCTTCTTCGTGAATCAGAATAACTTAAGTCGGTAACAGTAATGAGTTGATAAAAAGCACCTGACCACAGCAGATCATATCCTGCGTGGTTCAGGCGCTTTTTAATATGAGTTAAAACTGTTACTGCCGTTTCCCGTCTTTCGTAAATGTAATGACGTTCGATTCTTTATTATCTGCTATTTCTCTGGCTCGTTTGACTGCTTCATCTTTACTGTTAAAGGTCGAGTCAGAACGTTTGGCGTCTTTCGTCCGTACCTTCCATTCCTCTTCTTCAAAGTAAACCAGAACATCATTGTCCAGCAGCTTTTCATTTGTTGTGTCGTCATGCTGATCCTGCTTGTCTGGATTATCACTGTATTTGAATGAACGGATCTCATCTTCTGAGGCGTTATCGGCCCATTCTTTCGCCTGGTCTGTTGCGATAGGTATCGCCCGACCTTCTTCGTACCCGTTATCCAGCAGGGCATTGGCAATATCAATGGCTTTCTTTTTAACGTAATTCCGAAAGAAGTCTCCCACTTCTAAACGTATGGGTACGAAGCACCAGTGAAAGTGGGAGATGAATGTCGGTCAAGCGATAGCTTGAAGTTATTTCTCAAGACCTTTTCTTATTAGTTCAAGGATAGCTGCCGTTCTTGTAGGCAGTCCATTTTCTTTTTGGTATGCGTCTACTTTTTCTAGAATAACTTTTGGCATACGTATTTCTACGCGTTCTTTGTCAGACATATACTCACCTCCGACTTGATTGTACGGTATTTTTACAGTATAATCAAGTAACAAAGCGTAGGTAGTGTAAAAAGTTTTATGAAAAACAAAAGAAAAATAAGAGAGAAATGATTTCTCACTATCATTAGTGGGAGTATTCGCCCTTGACAAACACATGAATGGTTTATTTGAAAAATACAAGGGCGACGATAGACAAATGAAGGCATGACTAAGACACCCTTGTTTTAACCAGTTTAAACCATTCATACGTTCGGCTTGTCAAGGGGTCGCTCCGCCGAATACTCTACGGTCATTTGAGCTCTTTTAAAGCGATTCTGGGCTCTGATGCCAAATCAGGCTACACTTTCCACGTAATCTTGTGCTAACTCAATGAGTGTTAACCATTTGGCGGGCATGTGAGCTTGTTTTTGCACCTCGGGAATAGCTACAGGGATGTTATAGTCTAATGCCTGGTGTGGGCGCAAAAAATTATCAAAAGTCGTAAACAATGTAATACGCACTTCTGCACCATTCATACTTTTGAAGCCATTCGTCACTCTATAATCTGATTTAAATGAACGATTTAAGCGTTCAATCGTTTGTTTTAACCAACGGTATTCTTGAGAAACTTCGTCTTCATTGGTTAAGCCAATGACTTGAGTGATATCAAATTTAATATCATGCTTGGCAAAGTATTGTTGGGCAAGCAAGTAAATGGGATTGCCGTCAACGATGAAGTTAATGTTTTCCCGTTCTTCCAGATTGATTTTGACCAAGGCTTCTCGCAAAGCTTCAATAGCTGCGTCCGTATCACGATGAGCGGATACATGATCAGACAAGATGATTTTATTGATGGCATCGAAAAAGAAAATAAGATAGTTCCATTTTCCTTTAATACGAATGTACGTCTCATCTCCACAAAATTGGTCAGATAATTCATACGGATAGTGTTCAGTGAACGGTTTAACCCACAGCGAAATCGTTTCTGCCCAATTCGCAATCGTCTGGTGTGAAACCGTCACTTGATGAATGTCGTATAAGATAGCGGCCGTTTTTCTCAAAGACATCGCATAGTTTACGTGATAAGTCATAGCCAATGAAACCACATGTTGGGAGTGATGAATCCGTGATAAATCAACTGTCGGCTTAACAGGTGTTTCTTTGTCTAAAGGTTTAAACTCTTTTTGAAAATCGCGATAAATATAGTGCAATTTCATCGATTCAGGATTCGCTAAGTAAGTCGCTTTTAAAAAAGAGTCTTTGTGAATCTCACGCTTACGTTGTTGATAATATGGACAGGCATTCTTCTTACATTTGTATATTTCAAACCCTTCACGCGTTTTGATTTTTTCAAGAGCTGTCATACAATGCGGACAACGAATAAGACGAGGCTTCTGTGATTCTTTTCCAGGAACATGAGTGTGATGACACACCTTACAATACCGCTGGCCTATCTGTTTATTGTTTAAGTACAAATAAGAATCAGGCGCATGGCAGCGTG
>NZ_BAAGIQ010000042.1:0-19908 GCF_054658175.1 Alkalibacterium sp. s-m-28 | reverse complement strand
GACACCTTGTCACATATTGCCGTTGCAAACAATACAACGGTAGCTAACTTAAGACGTTTAAACAATTTAAGTAGTGACGTGATTCGAATTGGTCAACGATTGGTTGTGGGTGAAGCACAGGTAACACCGACACCTGTGTCAAACCAAAGAACACATACGGTTGCACGTGGGGACACCCTGTCACACATTGCGCAACGGAATAACGTAACGGTTCGTCAATTGATGACGATCAATAACTTATCCAACGATGTTATTTTTGTCAACCAGACATTACGTTTACGTTAAACGCTATAGCACATCAAACACGCGTCGGTCTATTATTAGACTGGCGCGTGTTTTGTTTGTGGGCGGTAACCCTATTGAATAACCGGTTGGGGAAGCGTAATATAGTATACGAACTGTAAACAAAGGAGACGAGTTAAAGACTGGGCCAATAATGGGTGGCATCTTTTCTTATATAGCTTTCGCTGGAGGGCTCGACATTCAAAAAGTCATGGACAGCTATTCAACAAGTACCCGTTTCAATATAGGAGGCTATCGTGGGCGAGCGCTGGAAGAAGGAGACTATCTTAATTTTAAGCATACCGATATCAGCTTTAGACAGATTTCCGGACGAAATGTTTCCTCGTTTTCAGAAAGCCGTTCGTCCGGACCTGTAAATATACGTGTCATTCCTTCATCAGAGCAGCCTGCCCTGACAGATGTAATAAGAGAAAGTTTTTATTCGCAAAAATATACCATTTCGTCCAAGTCGGATCGCATGGGTTACAGGCTGGAAGGCAAACGTATCGAAATGGATGATCAGATATCTGTAATTTCTGAGGGAACAGTCTGGGGAGATATTCAGGTCCCACCGGATGGTCAGCCGATCATTCTCATGGCAGACCGTCAGACAACCGGAGGGTACCCTGTTATAGGCACAGTCTGTACAGCGGACAGGTCCAGACTGGTCCAGTGTCCACCTGGAACAGAGATACAGTTCACTCAGATAAATGTAGAAGAAGCTCAGACTCTATTAATAAAACAGAAGGACTGGCTTAAACTGCAACAGGAACGGCTGAATGATTTCTCTTCTCAAAACAAACAGTCAGGTAAAGCACTAGAAGTTCTGGAAAGAAATCAAGTCAACGATCTGATCAATATAGTCAAAGGCTCATCGTTCAGTCAATTCAGTTACTCAGACAAGCATATTAAACTGGATATCGATCATCAGTCGGTGAGGGTTCAGTCGAAAGGATTGACAAACCAGCCAGAGGACCAGTAAAGATATAAGGAGGAGAATAAGGCAATGAAGACAGTAGATTTGAACTGTGATTTAGGAGAGAGTTTCGGGGCATATACACTTGGACTCGACAAAGATATTCTGCCCTATATTGCTTCGGCCAACATTGCATGTGGCTTCCACGCTTCCGATCCGATGGTTATGGCACATACAGTTGCGGAAGCAGAGAAAAATAATGTCGCTATTGGGGCTCACCCAGGTTTTTACGATCTGATGGGTTTCGGACGACGAAACATGACGATTTCTGCGGATGAAGCCAGAAATTATATAAAGTACCAGATCGGTGCATTGTCAGCTTTCAGCAAAACAGGGAAACTGCATCACGTCAAACCTCATGGAGCCCTCTATAATATGGCTAGCACAGACTATGATCTGGCAAAATCGATTTGTGAAGGCATCAGAGAAGTGGACGACGAGCTGATTCTTTATGGCCTTGCGAACAGTCAGCTGATCAGAGCCGCTCAGGATACAGGCCTGTCTTATGCCCAGGAAGTATTCGCCGACCGAAATTACAATGACGACGGAACTCTGGTTCACAGACAGAACGAAGAGGCTTTGATCACTGACGAAGACCGGGCAGTCGATCGGGTAGTTCAGATGGTCGAAGAAGGCAAGGTGAAGTCGGTAACTGGGAAGTGGATCAATCTTCATCCAGACACAGTATGTGTTCATGGGGACAATCCCAAAGCTGTCCAGTTTGCGACTAGGATTCATAAAGCATTGACAAAAAAAGGTGTTACTATTGCACCAGTTACTGGCAGACATGGTTAAATAAATCAGACGTGTCTATTATCAACACGAATTAATCAGTACAGCCCACTGGAGAAATAGCTCGGTGACTGATAGACTGGTCAGTAGATAAAGTATGACTTTCAATTTATTAGAAGCAGAAGGAGCATGGAGATGAAACCGACCGCATTAGTGTTTTTTGATTTGGATGGGACATTATTGAATGAAGAATCTTTAGTTGATGACGACGTGAAAGAGGCCTTAGTCCAGCTGAAAGATAAGGGAGCTGTTCCATTTATCGCAACTGGAAGAAGCCCGATAGAAATACAGCACGTGCTGAAAGAGACCGTGATCGATTCGTTTATTACGTTAAATGGCCAGTACATTCAATATAAAGGAAAAGAAGTGTTCAGGAACGTCATCCCGCAGTCACTGGTTAATAGGCTTAAGAAGATGACAAGTGAGAAGAATCTATCGCTTTCCTTGTACAGCGCTGACAAGATACGAGCCACACGCTACAGCGAGACGCTTAAACAAGCGTATAATTTCATTCATGAAGAGCCCCCTGCAATCGATGAAGCATTTGATGAAAAAGAAGAGATTCTGATGATGCTTGTCCTTAATGAAGACCAGTCGCTTGATCAGGAATTTGTTGAAGGTTTTCCAGAGCTGTCATTTTACCGTAATACGCCTTTCAGCATGGACACTATTACCAAAGGACACAATAAAGCGAAAGGCATTGACGCGCTTCTGGAGTCCATCAATATGCATGATATTCCACTTTATGCCTTTGGTGATGGAGCCAACGATAAGGAGATGCTGAAACGCGCGGATTACAGTGTGGCCATGGCCAATGGTCTTGATGACGTAAAAGCCGTCGCTGACTATGTCACTTCTTCTAATAAAGATGGAGGCATCGTGGAAGGACTCAAGTTTTATAATTTGATTGACTGATCTGCTCAATTTAAAAGATATTAGAGTGTGTACGATATAAGACAAAAGGAGATTCACATGCAGTACAAAACACATTTAGCAGTGACTTACGCTGCTGTTCTACCCGCTCTGGTATCCACAGGCAACCTCACGATCGGAAATACGGTGGCTTTAGGCGTAGGGGCTTTATTCCCTGACATCGACCACCCGAAGTCATTTATAGGAAATCGCACGGGAGGCATCAGTCACAGCATCGGAGCGGTCTTCGGTCATAGAGGACTGGCCCATTCAATCCTGGGAATAGTATTCTTTCAGTTGATTTCAAGGTGGGTGCTGAACTATTTGCAGCTGCCTCTAGAGTTTGCGGACTGGTTCATTGTCGGCTATATAGCACACTTAGTGGAAGATTCATTTTCTAAGACGGGTGTAGCTTGGTTTCAGCCCCTATATTCAAGACGTATTCAGTTCGGTTTCAAAAAGCTGTATTATTCTACTGGTAAATCAAGTGAATCCTTAATCTTAGGACTGGCATTGGCAGCACTAATATATCAGGTAATGCAGTTCGTATTATAATGGAGAATACGTCGAAGCCTATTCAGAAATAGATTATGTGGAGAGTAACTTATAAGATGCGACTTGGAACCAACTGGCGAGCCGACAGTGTGTGCATCCAGAAATGTCTGATCTAATGGAAAACACACTAAGTCAAGAGCAAAAAAATAAGGCCTGAGAATCCCTCCAATAGTGGATTCTCAAGCCTATTTTTTTAATCGTTTAAGTAATAATGGGGGGGATCAAGGAAAGACCAGTGATTAGTATAGTCTATCAATTATCCCAATTACCCGATGCGTTTATTCAGGTTATTCAGTTCTTCTTCTATTCCATTTGGATAGTGGCGATATAACTGAGCAAGCAGTTTAGGATCCGTGCTGGAGGATTTAAGGAGATGAACCACTTTCTTGATCAGCTGATAGTGGTTACAGGTCTGTTTTTTAGTCCCTGATTCCTTATAGATAGCAAGATCATCAAGAATTTTATGGAAATCATTAACAAACTGCTTGAACTCAGGTCCATTCTCAAGCAGCACAGATTTGACTTGCTGATTTTTCTTGTGCAGGCTGATCGCATATTCTTCAGGAGTCATCCCGATAGAGTGTGCGTATTGTTCCAACTCATTGTATTCTGAACGTACACATTCTTTCATTCATTTCACCTCGACTCGCACTTGGCTGTATGTCCGACCTAGTCTGCAAGTTATTTTGATCTCTATATACTTTATAACCTTTTTAACCAGGAGTAAACAAAAAGAGACGCTCTGTCACATAGTATTCTTTAATTGTTCAATCCTTTGTCACTTATTAAATGTAAGTACATGAGTAAGCAAATATACTTTCTTTATTCACCATATGAATACAACTGGTTATATGTCACATTTCAGACACATCATATGTTGTAACCGCTTTTATCATCTTTTTCATGGGGGATAGCTTAAATAAAGCAATTAGAGATTAAAATAAAATGATAATCTTTCTCATAAAACCGATTGACAAAGTCTTTTCCTATGTATACACTTTAAAAAAAGATAAGAAAAATGATAAATTTCTCATTTGTTCTCATCAAATTTTTTAGAGGAGTGATTTAGGCATGTCAATTGAATCACTGGAAGAAGCATTAGATCACTTGTTTCCAGAAACCGTTCAGTGGCGGAGGCACCTTCATGAAAATCCGGAGCCTTCTTTCGAGGAATGGAACACCAGGCAATTTATAGCAGATAAATTAAGAGAATTCGGATATGAAGAAGTAGAAGAAAATGTAGGCGGGGGAGGCATCACTGCTTACCTGAGAGGGGCGAACTATGGTCCAGTAATTGCTTTTCGCGCTGATTTCGACGCGCTTCGCATTGAAGAAGAAACGGGTTTGAGTTTTGCTTCTAAAAACCCCGGTGTGATGCACGCCTGTGGTCATGATGGACACACGGCTACTTTACTTAGTGTAGCTAAAGTTCTTAAAGCTCATGAAGATGAATTATCCGGATCGGTAAAATTCATTTTCCAGCATGCAGAAGAAGTCCTTCCCGGTGGGGGTAAGGCAATGGTCGACGCAGGAGTGCTTGAAGATGTCGATGCGGTATATGGATTACACCTCAGATCGCCGCTTGAATATGGAACGGTTTCATACTGTGAAGGCTACGCTATGGCAGCACCTGATTTCTTCAGTATAGAGATTCAGGGAAAAGGGGGCCACGCAGCTCATCCAAGTTCGACAGTCGACGCAGTAGTCGTTGCTTCATTTGTCGTCAATCAGCTGCAGACAATCATCAGTCGGAAAAAAGATCCCACGCAGTCAGGTGTGCTGACCTTCTCGACTTTTAAAGCAGGCGATGGTGCTAACAATGTCATTGCGGACAAAGCATTGCTTAAAGGAACAGTCAGAACGTTTGATCCTGACTTGAGAAACTTAGTTGAAGAGAAAATTCAAACCATGACTGAAAGCATTTGTGAAGCTCATGGAGCCACATGCAAAGTGACTTATACAAGAGGGTATCCGGCACTGTTCAATCATATAGAAGAAACACAGCTGATCAGCACTTTATTTGAAGCCAATCGTAAAGACGTGAACGTTGAACCGATACCATTACGTATGGGCGGAGAAGATTTTGCTTATTTCCTTCAGGAGAAGCCGGGATCATTTTTCTTCGTTCATTCCGGAAACAAGGAAAAGGGCATCACGTATCCGCACCACCATCCAAAATTCGACTTTGATGAACGGGCTATGCTGACTGGAGCCAAGTGCTTTATAGATATTGTAGGGCATTATCTGATGGACACTTCAGTCGTGTCATCCGACTCACACCACGCAGTAGGGGAATAAACAGAAAGAGGGATGTTTCATGAGTTTTGAACAATGGAAAGAGGAGCTGAAGGAGAATTACCAGGAAACAGTAGCATGGCGTAGACACCTGCATGCTCATCCGGAGCCTTCATTCGAAGAAGTTGAAACAGCTCGCTTCGTCAAAGAAAAACTTGAATCATTCGGTATCGAAGATATTCGAACGAATGTAGGAAATGGATATGGAATCGTTGCAAAAATCAAGGGTCAGCATCCTGGACCGACGATCGCACTTCGAGCTGACTTTGATGCTCTTCAAGTGAAAGAGGAAGTGGAATCACCATTCAAATCCAAAAATGAAGGAATCATGCATGCCTGCGGTCATGATGGTCATACCGCTTCGTTACTCAGTGTGGCTAAAGTAATGACTAAACATACTGATGAACTTCACGGTACACTTGTCCTGCTTCACCAGCACGCTGAAGAAGTCCTGCCTGGAGGAGCAAAATCAATGGTAGAAGATGGAGCACTTGAAGGGGTCGATTACGTTTTCGGCATTCATCTCGGTGCGACACAACCTTTAAATAAGGTCTTCTACAATGTAGCGTTCGGTTCAGCGAATTCCGATTCATTCAATATGAAAATTCAAGGGAAAGGCGGCCACGGTGCTGCCCCACACGATACACATGATGCTTTGACTGTAGGAGCTCAAATCGTAACGAATCTTCAGCAGATCGTCAGTCGGATGACAGATCCTGTGAAGCCAGCCGTTCTGACATTTGCCGGTTTTCAGTCGGGGGGCGAAGCTTACAATATAATCGCTGACTCTACAGAAATAAAAGGAACCGTTCGGACTCTGCATCAAGATGTTCAGGAACTTGTGGAATCGAAGCTGAAATCGATGAGTCAGAGTATTGCTGCAGCATATGATGCTACTGTGGAAATAGACTATACCAAAGGGTACCCAGCTATCGAGAATACTCCTGAAGTCGTGGATGTAGTAAAAGCGTCTCTTCTGAAAGATTTTCCGGAGAACGAGGTAGCTGAAGTGAAGGAATCCATGGGAGGCGAAGACTTTGCCTACTTCCTGAAAGAAAAACCAGGTGCTTTCCTGAGAGTCGGGGCACAGTCGCCCGAAAAATCGGATGCTTATCCGCACCACCATCCTAAATTTGAAATCGACGAACGTGCTCTGCTGAGATCTGGAGAAGTTTTCCTTTCGCTTATCAAAACGTATCTTCAAAGATAATCAGCTTAAGAGATGATAATGCCATCTAAAGAAAGAAGGGATGACTATGAAAAAATATATTTTGAAAAGACTACTGACAGCTATTCCAGTACTGCTGATGATCTCGGTAGGTGCCTTTATTATGATGAATCTGGCTCCAGGAAGTCCGACAGATTTATATGTCAGTCCGGATGCTACACCCGTTCAGATTGAAGCAACAAGGCGAGCGTTAGGTCTGGATCAACCGTACCATATCCAATATTTTAGGTGGTTAGGACGAGCGCTTCAAGGAGATCTGGGAATCAACTACTCGACGCGTTATCCGGTACTTCCGATTCTCATTTCACGTATCGGACCAACAATCACTCTTATGGGAACGACACTTGTATTCTCATATCTGGTAGCGATCCCGCTGGGTATAATCAGCGCCAGGAAAAACGGAACATGGGTTGATTATTTACTGACTGGAGGATCATTTGTCGGAGTATCTATTCCAAACTTCTTTCTGGGGCTTGGACTCATCTATATTTTCTCCGTACAGTTAGGCTGGTTCCCGACTGGTGGAATGTCTCAGTTAGGTGGATCAGGAGGATTTGTCAGCGCCGTTCATCATCTTGTGTTGCCAGTTATTGTCCTGTCAGCATTTTATATTGCAAATATGACGCGTTACATGAGAGCAACTATGATTCAAGTATACGGCGAGAATTACATCAGAACTGCCACAGCCAAGGGTCTGGCATCTGAAGTGATTTTGACCAGACACGGAATAAGAAATGCGCTGATTCCTGTCATTACGATCATCGGAACTGATTTACCGAGACTGGTCGGCGGGGCCATCGTTACCGAGCAGATCTTCCAGTGGCCCGGTCTGGGACGGCTGACGATCATGGCTATTCAGCAGAGGGAATACCCGATGCTTATGGCTATAACTGTACTATCGGCAGTGGTTGTCCTGTTTGCGAACCTGTTGGTCGATATTATGTATGCAGTTGTAGATCCACGTATTAAATACAATTAGAAAGGAGGGAGACAAATGGCACAAAATGTCGGAAATAAAAATGCAGAAGCCATGTTTCGTCTGGTGGATGCTGTGGAAAGAGTTAATTTTCCAGGAAATGAAGCCGAGCAGATCGCTACAGATGGCGATAGTTATATAAAAACAGTGGCGAAACGTTTCTTTAAGAACAAAGTAGCCGTCGTCAGTCTTGTGATTTTCATCATTCTTGTACTGACTGCAGTTTTCGCAAATCAGCTTGCACCACACCCACGAGATGTTTCAGTTGGGCGATTTCAGGCAGCGCCTTATGATAACTTCTATCTCGGAACAGACGATATTGGTCGAGATGTTCTCTCCCGACTAATTCATGGGACGCAAGTATCGATGATCGTAGGTTTAGGTTCTGTTCTGGTCTACGTCATTATCGGGACGACACTAGGTTTGATCTCCGGGTACTTTGGAGGGGTCGTAGACAGTGTCATCATGAGGATTACTGAGGCTTTTATGTCCTTTCCGTTTTTCATGGTTATTCTAACCCTTGTTACATTATTAGGTTCAGGACTATGGGTTGTAACAGCAGTCCTTGGATTTTTGAGCTGGCCAACTTTATGCCGGCTGGTCAGAGGGCAAGTTCTGACACTGAAAAAACAGGACTTCGTTCTGGCAGCGGTCGCTACAGGATACTCGACACCGGGGATTCTGTTCATTCATATTCTGCCAAATGTCTTGTCACCCATTCTGGTTAATGCGACATTTGGGATTGCTACAGCGATTCTGACAGAAGCGTCTTTAAGTTTCCTTGGGGTCGGTGTACAGAGACCGCGTCCAAGCTGGGGAAATATTCTTTCAGAAGCCCAGTCTCTCAGGGTTCTGGCTTATGAACCATGGCGATGGGTACCTGCAGGTATTCTGATCTTTGTTGCGGTACTGGCCATCAACTTTATAGGAGATGGACTGAGACAAGCAATCGAAGGAGAAAACAAAGCATAAGAGCTGATGGGGAAGCTCTTATGCCGATTAACAGCAAAGTAAACACTATAATAGGATCAAAGATTTACACATAAGTTCTATACAAGGGTCACCTTCGGGGGATTACTTACAAAGGGGAGACTAATATGTCTAAAATGAAAAAAATGCTTAAATATGGAACAGTTATGTTTGCATCATCTTTAGTACTGGCGGCTTGTGGAAATGGCGATGTGCCTGATCTTGAAGACGATGGGGCAACAGGTGAAGATGATACTGAAGCAGCTGCTGAAGGTGACGTGCCTGAAGTTGATGAAGGAGATACCTCTACTTTAATGATCGGACTGACAAACGCACCGGACAGCTTCAACCCGTTTAACCGTCCTGGTACAGCAGGAACGTGGATTCAGCGCTTCTTTTATGACAGCCTGCTGACAATGCCGACTGCGGACAGTTTCGAACCTGCCTTAGGGTCCTTTGAAACAGAAGATAATCAGGTCTTTACAGTAACAATAGATGAAAATGCAAACTGGTCTGATGGGGAACCTGTTACTGCTAATGACGTGGCATTTACACTGAACACCATTGCGGATCCAGAGGTTGAAACGACACTAGGAACAAGCGTGGCAATGATTGAAGGGACTGATTCTTCAGGTGTCCGCCTGGAGGAACATGATGAACTGCCAGGTGTGGAAGTAGTCGACGAAAAGACACTGACCATTACAACTAAAAGTCCTGTCGATCTGGCTTATCTGCAAGAATTTCTTGGATTCAATGTCCTGATCGCTCCGGAACACGTTTTTGGAGATATTGAAGTGGCTGATATTCCAAACTCAGAAGCGGCTACGACGCCTAGCGTCTTCAGTGGCGCTTATAAGTTCGTTGAATACAATACAGATAACTATGTTCACCTGGAAGCAAACCCTGATTATTTCAGAGGTGCTCCTGAAATTGAAACAGTCTACGCTCGTATTATGAACGGAACAGCAATGATCACAGAATTCCAGGCAGGCAATCTGCATATGGCAGCCGGTGGAGCAATCGGTATGGTTCCAGTTCAGGATATCTCATTACTGGAAGATATTGATGGGCTGGTAGTAGATGAGTTCCCAAGTTTAAATGGGCAATACATGCTTATCAATAACGAACGCTTTGATAATCCTCAAGTTCGCCGAGCATTTGCACACGCATTGAACCGTCAGCTGACAGTAGATAATCTGCTGGAAGGACGTGGAGAAGTTCTGGCATCCACTTACTCCTCTGCAAGTCCATATAAAGATGAGGATCTAGAGCCGCTTGAGTATGATCCCGAACTGGCTAGAGAAATGCTGGAAGAAGCTGGCTTCGATTTCGACACACCGCTTGAATTCGTTGTACCAACAGGAAATGTGGTTCGCGAACAGAATGGTGATCTGATCGAACAGTGGCTGACTGAAATTGGTGTAGAGGTCAATCAGTCCAACTATGACTTCCCGACTTGGTTAGCTATGGCAAATGATCTGGATTATGACATCGGCCTGATGGGCTGGGGACACACAGCTGACCCTAACATTGCCAGCTATCTTCAAACTGGCGCCGCTTCAAATAATATGGGCGTTGCAGATCCAGTCATCGATGACCTGCTCGAACAAGGATTGTCAGGAACAAACTTTGAAGAGAGATTCCCAGTTTACGCTGAACTTCAGCAGCATCTACAAGATGAAATGCCAATCGTACCGCTTTACTCTGACTTCCATTTCGGGGTTCGAGTAGACTACTTGAATGGCGGAATCAAAGAATACTGGGCAGGTTCACTGCACGACCTGCACGAATGGACGCTGGATCCTCAAGACTAATGTGCTGATCTGACAAACAAGTGGATAGAGACACTCATTAATCAGTTTTTAGTGTGTGTCTCTTCACCTGTTTATATAGGACTACAGGAAAGAGAGAATGAGGTGAAAGAAATGGAAGATAGAACGATATTGGAAGTTAAAGACTTGGCGATTTCTTTCCAGACATTTGAAGGGGTAGTTAAAGCTGTAAGAGGCGTTGACTTTACTTTGAAAAAAGGAGAAACACTTGCCATCGTAGGGGAGTCAGGAAGCGGAAAGTCAGTTTCCACAAAAGCGATCAATCGCCTGCTGCCTAAAAAAAATACTATGATTGAAAGTGGAGAAATACTATTTGAAGGAACGGACTTGCTGAAACTGTCAGAGAAAGAGATGCAGAAAGTACGTGGAAATGATATTGCGATGATTTTCCAGGATCCGATGACGTCTTTAAATCCGACTATGCAAGTGGGGAAACAAATTGCTGAACCCATTGTCACGCACAAAGGCGTCAGTAAGGAAGAAGCGAAAAAACAGGCGCTTGATCTGATGGATCTTGTAGGGATAAAAAATCCTACTGAAAATTACAAAAGCTATCCCCATCAGTTTTCAGGTGGGATGAGACAGCGTGTCATGATTGCAATTGCACTGGCGTGTGAGCCTAAGGTTCTGATAGCAGATGAACCGACTACTGCCCTTGATGTAACTATTCAGGCTCAGATTCTCGGACTGATGAACAAATTGAAAAAAGAACTGGATACCTCAATTATTTTCATCACACACGACTTGGGAGTAGTTGCTCAGATGGCAGATCGTGTAGCAGTTATGTACGCAGGTCAGATCGTCGAACATGGCACTGCAGACGAAATTTTCTATAACCCAATGCACCCTTATACTTGGGGGCTGCTGGCTTCAATGCCGACATTGGATGTCGGACAGACGGATCTGTACACGATTCCTGGTTCGCCTCCGAATCTGCTGGATCCCCCAGTAGGGGATGCTTTTGCCCCTAGAAATGAGTTTGCTCTGGAAATCGATTTCCATGAAGAACCTGACATGTTTAAAGTGTCAGATACGCATTATGCTAAAACATGGCTGCTCCACCCAAGTGCACCAGCGGTTGAGCCACCAGAAGAAGTCAGAAGACGCAAAGCTAAATTTGAGTCCCTTTACATGGGAAAGGAAGAAATCAATGAGATGGGAGGGGAAGCCCTTGGTAGCAGAAGCTGAAAAGAAAGCTATTGTAGAAATTTCTGAATTGAAGCAGTACTTTAATGCTGGAAAGAAGAATGAAGTGCGTGCGGTTAAAGATGTCAGCTTCTCCATCTATGAAGGTGAAACGTTCGGTTTAGTTGGAGAATCTGGAAGTGGAAAATCAACGACCGGAAGAGCACTGATCAAACTGGGGGACATTACCGGAGGACAAATTTCCTATAAAGGACAGGATATTAATGATATCAAGCGCCGTAAGGATCTGCTTTCCTTCCGTAAATCCATGCAGATGATTTTTCAGGATCCTTATGCGTCCCTTAACCCGAGACTGACGGTCAAGGAAATCATCGGAGGGGCACTTAAAGTTCATGGCATGACCCAGAACAGCAAAGAAAGAACAAAACGCGTCTATGAACTGCTTGAATCGGTGGGACTGAATCGTCAGTTTGCCAACCGTTATCCTAGTGAGTTTTCAGGTGGGCAGTGCCAGCGTGTAGGCATTGCCAGAGCCTTGGCTGTTGAACCAGACTTTATTATCTGTGATGAGGCAATTTCTGCTCTGGATGTTTCGATCCAGGCTCAGGTTGTTAATTTGCTTAAAGAATTGAAAGACAAGAACAACCTGACTTACTTGTTTATTGCTCATGATTTGTCGATGGTTAAATATATCAGTGACAGGATCGGGGTCATGAATAGTGGACGGGTTCTTGAAGTATGTGAGGCAGATGAATTGTATATTGCTCCGCTCCATCCTTATACGGAGTCACTGCTTTCTGCCATTCCGACACCGGATCCTGAGGCGGAGCGTAGACGTGTCAGGACTGAATACGATCCGAAGTACCATCATTATGATGACCACAGTAATGTCGGGCTGCATGAGATTGCACCGGAGCACTTTATTTACTGTCACAAAGATGAAATTGCACTCTACAAGAAAAAACGGGAAAAACTGCTGAGACAAGCGAAACAACAATATGCCTGAGGTAAGAAGACACTGGTAAGCAGTTTGTAAGGAACTGGATTACCTGTGTCTTTTTCTTTAGATGGAGGACTGAAAATGCAGGAGAGTTTGGAAAGTGTCACAGAGATTATCAAAGCTCATCAGGATGAGTTCTATGATTATTTGAGGCTGGATTCGGTCTCTACTCAAAATCGATCGATTTTACCCACTGTAGCTTATGTTAAAGACATGATCGAAAGAATAGGGGGAGAAACACAAATACTGGATGATCTGGGAGGAAATCCGGTTGTTTACGCTTACTTCCAGGCCGGACCAGAAGGGAACGCTGATAAAACGGTTCTTTTTTACAATCACTATGATGTTCAACCTGAGGACCCAGTAGATGAGTGGGAAACACCACCATTTGAACCAACTGTAGTAGACGGAAAACTGTATTGTAGAGGGGTAACCGACAACAAAGCGAACCTAGTTATTCGTTTATATGCGATAGAGCACTTGCTTAACTCCAAGGAGGGTCTGCCATGTAACGTCAAATTCCTCATTGAAGGAGAAGAGGAAAACGGCAGTCCAAACCTGAACGCCTACATCGAAAAGTATGCCGATTTATTTGAAAGTGACGGCTGTATCTGGGAATTTGGAGGAAAGAATGAAAATGAACAGTTCGTCATTGAAACAGGCGTCAAAGGAATGGCATACTTCGATCTTTTTGTTGAAAGTGCCGATGTCGATATCCACTCATCTCTTGGAGCAGTGGTTGATAATGCTGCATGGCGACTGACGCATGCTCTGGCTTCATTGAGAGACAAGGATAATAATGTACTGGTTGACGGCTTCTATGATGATATAGAGACTCCTTCTTCATCTGCATTGAAAGCAGTTCATGAGCGTACAGTCAGTCAGGAAAAAATCTCAGGCATTTATGGGCTCAAACATCCATTCATTACCGACAAGCTCGACTGGACAGCGGAAGAAGCTCTGGCATTTTATCCGACGATGACGATTTGCGGTCTCTTATCTGGCTATACTGAAGAAGGCACAAAGACAGTCCTTCCTCGAAAAGCTTCAGCTAAACTGGACTGCCGACTTGTTCCTGGACAGGATCCTAAGAAAATCGAACAGCTGATCAGACAGCATCTCGACAGGAATGGGTTTTCTGATGTCGAACTTGTGCTTTTGAAAGGACAGAAAGCGTTCCGTTCAGATATAGATGACCCGTTCGTACAGACAGTCAGAAAATCTGCAGAAGAGATTTACGGTGGTCCGGACAACGTCGTCCTGTCTCCAACAAATGCAGGAACAGGACCGATGTACAGTTTCGGGCAGCATTTAGGTATCCCTGTAGCAAGTAGCGGATGCGGGCATGCAGAAGGTAAGGCCCATGCACCTAATGAGTCCGTCAGGTTGAAAGACTTTGAAGAAGGAACACATCATATGGTTCAGTTTCTGAAACAGTTTAAAGATGCTTAAAACAGAGACGTTCTCTGTTTTTTTGCGTGCTCTTAAAAAATGAGCCGCTCATAATGTGTTACGAAAGTGTGAACATCGTGTAAATTGGGTGTAAAGACATATAATGATGGACTATATCATTATATGTCAGTGGTAGCGTTTTATTTCATAAATAGATCACTTAAATACGAATGTTTAGCTGTTTTGACGTTTATTAAATTCGTGAATAAAGAAAGTTAGCTTACCGGTCATATGTAAGCGTTATATTAGTGGTTGGATAACAGGAGTAAATCGGTCTGTAAACGATTAAAATTTTCTCATTTGAAATATTGTGGTTCATTTTAACGGCAATTAGATTTAAGATAATAACTATACTACTCGGAGCGGCATTATGATGATCGGCCTTTTACAGGCAGCCACTCTGGTATTTATTTTTGTTCTAAATATTAACATGGAGGGTTATGAGTGGACATACAGCAGTTACTATTCACCTTTTTTGGTGGACTGGGTATTTTCCTGTTCGGTTTAAAATTTATGGGAGACGGCCTGCAGAAATCAGCAGGTGACAGCTTACGAGAGATTTTAAACAGATTTACGGCAACACCTTTTCGGGCAATTCTTGCGGGGATTGCTGTTACAGTAGCGATTCAAAGTTCATCCGGGACGACGGTTCTGGCAGTTGGACTGGTCAGCGCGGGCTTTATGAAACTGAGGCAGGCGATTGGGGTCATTATGGGGGCCAATATCGGCACAACAATTACGGCATTCATTATCGGTCTGGATATAGGAGCCTATGCCTTGCCTATACTGGCAGTCGGATCGTTTATGATTTTCTTCTCCAAAAAGCCGTTCATTGCCTCACTTGGTCAGACTATATTCGGTTTCGGGGCGTTATTCCTGGGACTCGAGCTCATGGGGGACGCCATGTATCCGCTGAGAGACCTGCAAGTCTTTCGGGACCTAATGATCAGTCTTTCTGAAAACCTGCCACTAGGTGTAGGAATAGGAACACTGTTCACTTTCCTTGTGCAAAGCTCCAGTGCCAGTATCGGAATACTGCAGGAACTTTATTCTCAAGGACAGATTGCTCTTGAAGGCGCACTGCCGATTCTTTTCGGAAGCAATATCGGTACCACGATCACAGCAGTACTGGCCAGCATCGGATCGAGTGTTGCCGCAAAGCGTACTGCCGCGTCTCATGTCATTTTCAACCTGGTTGGTACCGTAGTTATTCTGATGATTATTGGACCGTTCACTCAGTTAATTTATGCGATCACACCTGTTTTTAACCTGAATCCGGCAATGATAATTGCGTTCTCTCATGGACTGTTTAACGTTATCAACGTCCTTATTCAGATGTGGTTTATTGACCAACTAGCTAGACTAGTCACTAAAATCGTCCCAGGTGATGATTCAATCATCGACTACGACTCTACGCTGGATTATTCAATTATCAATACTGTTCCATCAGTAGCTTTAAACCAAGCTAAGTTGGAGCTGGCTCAAATGGGAGATTTTGTTGTTAAGGAATACAAGGAAATGTTCAAGTATTATCAGAGACAGCAGGATGAAGATCTGGCCAATACTCTTCATTTAGAAGAAATTGTCAATAAGATCGATATGAACCTGACAGAATATTTAATGAAAATTTCAGTGGAGGATCTGCCGGTTAAAAGTGCCGTGGAACACTCTCAGATGATGGACATCACCAAGTATCTAGAACGTATCGGAGACCATTCGGAAAATATTATCAGCAATGTCAACGAAGCCGTCAAAGCAAGCAAGAAAGCAGCTAAATCTAAAGGATTGAAAGAACCGGAAAAAATCTTTTATGATGAGGATCTAATTGCACTGTTCCATCTGGTTCAGCAGAATATTGAAGAAGCCATCAGCTCTTTCATAGAGGACAGCTATTCCTTAGCCGGAAAAGTGCTTCAGCGTGAAAAAGAAGTCAACCGCCTGGAAGAAGACATCCGCCGTAAATATATTCAGCGCCTGAATAGTGGCGAAGGCCGTCCGTCAGATGGTATTCTGTTTGTAGATATCGTATCAAACTTGGAGAGAATGTCTGACCACTCGGTTAAGATTGCTAAACACGCAATTGGACTAAGATTCCCGTTCCAGCCAGGGGACAGAAAAACTGTATCAAAACATACACGTGCATTTGAAGGAAAAGACATTTAATTAGATTATAAAAAAGGAGTGTGCGGAAAAAGTCCGCACACTCCTTTTCTGATAGGTGGATTTAAAGAATCATACTATAGACAATACTGAAAGAGAGCTGATTGTATAGGGTAGCTAACTTTCAGTTCGGTGCGTACATGTCTATTACAAGACACTTTAAATCATCTGGTTACAAAGAGTCCCAATCTGGTCGATCGTGACCTCAAGCAAGTCTTTTGATTTCAGCCAGTCCGGGTCTTTTTGTTCGACGATGACCCCACTTGGAGTTCCTGTAAAAATCAGATCCCCCGGTTTTAGCGTCATGTACTGGCTGGCTTCACTTACTATTCTCTCTACAGAAAATATCATATTGGATGTTGAACTGTTCTGCACCAGTTTGTTATTGCGCTTAGTGTGGATCGATAAATTATTGACATCTTCAACTTCGTCTTTAGTGACTAAGACAGGACCAACTGGACCAAAAAAATCAAAAGTTTTTCCGATCATCCATTGGGAAGACTGGAACTGATAGTTTCTTTCGCTGATGTCGTTACCAACGGTGTAACCTAAAATAGCTTTTTTAGCTTCTGCTTCACTTACGCTGTTAGCATACTCTCCAATCATAATGACCAGTTCCGCCTCATAATCGACTTTCTGAGAAATAACAGGGAGCGGGATAACTTGTTTATGCGCTGCCAATGCATTTGGAAATTTGTTGAAAAATACGGGATTCACAGGAACGTCTGCACCGGTGGCTTTGACGTGATCGACATAGTTCAATCCGACACAGAGAATTTTTTCGGGATCGCCTATGACAGGAAGGTAGCGGAAGTCTGATTCAGACAATAGATATTGACTCATGTCAAGATGAAGCTCTTTCGCGCGATCAAGGACAGCCTTAAGCTGCTCAATACCTTTGTCGTGATCCTTAAGCAATTCTCTCATCGTCATCGGAATGGGGCAGTTTAAATGATTAGCTAATCTGTCCATTTCCAGTATGCCGTCTTCTATCTGGATACCTAAACGCTCTGTTGAACTTTTCGATAGATTGTAGCGTACAAGTCTCATTATACTATCCCCTTCTTAGTAGCTAAGTGAATTATAGTCGAAATAAAAGGATATGACAAAAATAACGTTTGTGATAACTGAGCAAGGCCTGATAAGTAAACCTTGCTCTTAGACCCTGTTTTTAGTACACTTATGAGACGGATGTCAGTGAAGATAGTGGAGGAATGTACGATGGCAAAGCGCAATAAACAAATAGAAGTTGAAATCAATGAGACAGCTAAAAATACTAAAGAGTATACAGAACTGGAACTGGTCGTCAGAAAAAAAGTAATTGGGAAGATCATGCAGAAGAATGACGGACCTGTTACTGTCGAATTTAAGTCCGGAAAAAAACGTACGGCCCGGTCAGTAGACGAAGGTATCCAGCTGATTATTGAAGAATACAACCTGCACGACGAATAATATAATTAAGAAGCAAAGCAGCCGATCCTGCTTTGCTTTTTTCAATCTAAGAGAATGCAGTTCAGCCCTGAGAGTGTCAGCGAACTTCATTCTGTACACTCAATAATGAAGTTCGCGACCTGATTCGTCAAGCGAACTAAATCAGTAATATGATGGGTGTAGTTCACACATCAAAAATAATAGTGAACTACATTCTAGTCTAGTCAAAATGCATTTCAGATCTTATTTCTCTGATGAACTAAACTAAGTTTTGGTTAAAGGAATACGAAACGAAACTCGAGAGGTAATGTAAACGGTCCATCTATCTCTTCTATACATGTCGAGGCAAGGATTCTGCTCTAAAGCTTATGAATAGGGATTTCGTTCTATCCTATGGTATGATGATAAAAAGAATCTTTATAGTAAGGATGTGAGCCTGTGCAGAAAATAGAGAAACTGGAAGATAAGATTCCGCACAAAGACAAGCTGCTTCGTCTGATCAAAATCTTACAGTCAAACTGGGAAAGAGCCAAAGTCAATCAGAGTGGAGCAGAAATGGCCTACTTTATTCTTCTTTCTCTGTTCCCGCTTTTACTGGTCATTGCAAATATTATCCCGCTGTTGCCAATGGACACGAATGAGATGTTGGCTCTAGTAGCTGATTTTATTCCGCAAGAAATCTTTAATATCATCGAGCCGATACTTGAAGGCTATCTGGAAAGTGCGAGTGGCGGATTTATTTCATTTGGACTTCTGACCTCAATATGGTCGGCAAGTAAAGTGATCACGATACTGAGACGGGTGTTGGATGATGTATATGGATCAGTACAGCAGAAAAATTTCATTGTCGGGAGAATCCTCTCACTCTCTGTCATGATCGGTATACTACTGATCGTTGGACTGGCATTATTTATCTTCGTTTTCGGTGAACAGATTCTTGAATTCGTTCAGAATGTTATCGGCTTCGATATTCCATTTATTCAGGAATTCCTGCTTTTAAGATGGGTGGTCCTTTTGGTTATCCTCTTTGCCGTACTGCTGGTCGTTTACCGGTTTGTACCGAACCATCACTTGTCAATCAAGTATTCGTATCAGGGAGCTGTATTTGCGACAATCGGATGGATGCTGCTGACTCAAGGTTTTTCTATTTACTTGAATGTTGCCAGTGATGATGCCCTGACAAATGCGACATTCGGTGGTTTCCTGGCATTGATGCTGTTCCTGTATTTTTCCAGCATAGTGATCCTGTTGGGAGCTTTGCTGAATGCCATCATATTCGAATGGAAGAATCATATGTCTGTGCCTGAATATGAAGCAAAAAAACGGTACGAGAAACAGCTGAAATCTTCCAACTATTCTGGTTACCCAAGTGAAGCAGAAACGGTCATCATGAAACGTCAGCTGTTCAAAGTTAATAAACTTAAAGAAGAAGAATTAAAAGAAAGAGAAGAACAGGGTAAGGATCTGGACACTTAAATAATTTTGGACTGCTCGATGGGGGGAGGATCTTATAATGATCCTTCCTTTTTTTGCGGAGAATACGAGCTGGAACATGCAGTTTGTTTGGATCTAGTGTTATTGATAGTTACTTTTGAAAGTGAAGAAACATCAGCACAGTCATTCACCACTGGAATCCTCTCATTTATTTTTTGACTCAAGTGGTCTATAATTGAAAAAGATAGGTAACTCCCAATAATCTATGAAAAATTATGTTTCCCAAATTTCTCGTTGCTCGTATGATGATTTCTGTCGATGAAGGTAATATAATCCAATCATTGTCTGGATTAAACAGCTTTATAACAGATCCAGTAAAGCAACGAGAAGTATAAGAAGGCATGTTTAAAAAACTTCGTTTTTTTGAAGTTTTTCGAGATATGTAAAATCACTTCTACAGTATTAGTC
>NZ_BAAGIQ010000041.1:0-20375 GCF_054658175.1 Alkalibacterium sp. s-m-28 | reverse complement strand
CTGAAAAGGGCGTTCTATTTGTGTGTCTTCTTACAGTGTTTCAAAGAAATTCATACCAGTGTTCCATTGCCTTCCTCCTACATGCTCGATTTAGAGGCTGCCCTGACGTAAAAAGGGCAAATTCAAAGTCATACAACCTTTCACATTCCTGAGCAGTATGCTATACTAATGTAAGTTATAGACTACTTATGGATGATAAGGAAAGGAAATGCCTATGGATCAGCTGCAGACTGCTCTAGCTAAAGATGTTCTTAACGAAGATGCGAAAAAGATATCATCACTGATTGAAAATCAGCAGCATCTTTGTGTATCATGTCCTGCTTTTGAAGAAGTCATAGATACTCAAATGTTCGGATTTTCGAAGAAAGTAGAATTTGCTATCGCTATGGGTATGATTGATGAAGAAGAAGGGCATCTGATGCTCGGGACCCTTGAGAAACATTTAAATGATGTTTACTCAGAGGCTTTTAACTCTAACCAAAACGACTGAAACTTAAAAAACCCTCTCACAAAGAGGGTTTTTTTGATATAATGAAAAAAACTCTTGAAGGTGAATCTAATGAGCGAACAAAAAAATGGAAGAGCCGGGCTTATTGTATGGCTTTATACTACAAAATATGTAAATAAACTAAAGCGTTATGGGCTAGTGCATTATGTCTCTAAAAATATTAATTACGCAGTTCTGTATGTGAACAAGGATGAACGTGAAGATCTGAGTAGAACCATCAGCAAACAGCATTTCGTCAGAAAAGTGGAAAATGCCTACCAGTGCGAGCTGCCGAAGACATTTGACGGTGTTCTCGACAAAGTGACGGAGATGGCAAAGAAAAAAACTGAACTTGAAAAATCTGAACTGGAAACATCCAGACGAGTCATTTAATTATAAGATAAAGGATGGAAATATATGCGTGTAATCTCCGGTGAGTATGGTGGGAGACCCTTAAAAAGCTTAAAAGGATCGAACACCAGACCAACGACGGATAAAATCAAGGAATCTCTCTTTCATATGATAGGTCCTTATTTCAGTGGAGGAACTGCACTTGATCTTTATTCCGGAAGCGGCTCTCTTGGAATAGAAGCGGTCTCAAGGGGTATAGATAAAGCCTATCTTGTGGATATCAATCAGTCAGCTGTATCTGTGATAAATGAGAACGTAAAAATGACAAGAGAAGAAGATAAATTTACAGTATGGAAAAAGAAAGACAGGCAGGCGCTTGCTAGTCTGAAAACAGCAGAAGAAACATTTGACTTAGTGTTTCTGGATCCTCCTTATGCGAATCAGCAGATAGAAGAGGTTATCGGACTTCTGGTATCGTATGAGCTTCTCAAACCGAACGCACTGATTGTATGTGAAACGGATAAACACGTCCTGATCACTCCTACCAGTCACAGGCTGGCAGTATATAAAGAAAAGACATATGGTACCACTAAACTGACTATATTTGAATGGGTGGAAGAATAAGTGAAAAAAGCAATGTACGTCGGCAGTTTTGATCCTGTGACAAGTGGACATATCAATATTCTTGAACGTGCGTCACGACTGTTTGATGAAGTTGTCGTAGTCGTCAGTGCCAGTACAGCGAAAAAATACTGGTTCTCAGTCGATCAGCGTGTAGACATGATCCGAACCGCTCTTGAGAATAACGGAGTCAGACAGGTGAGTGTAATGGCTCACGACGGTCTGACCGTTTCTCTTGCAGAAGAACTGGATATTTCCATATTGATCAGAGGTATCCGGTCAATTAAAGATATGGAATATGAGGTAGATATCGCGACCTTGAATAAGATACAGAATAATAATATCGAGACAGTCTTTCTGATATCCGATGAACAGTATCGGTCGATCAGTTCGACTATGGTCAAGGAAATTGCCTATTACAATGGGAAAATCGATCCACTTGTTCCTTCTAATGTAGCTGAAGCACTTATAGATGCAGTAATTAAAAGGCGGTCCTCTTAAGTGAAAATAAGAAAAATTGTTAAAGGAATAATCTATGCTATTATTTTCTATCTCTTCTTCTTTGTACCAATTCCTTATTACATTGAACGACCGGGTAGCGCAGTTGAAATTAATCCCTTGGTAGAAGTCGAAGGAGTAGTAGATCCGGTCGATGGACGGTATATGCTGACGACAGTTGAAATGTTTCAGGCGACACCTTTCACCAGCTTTTTCCAGTTCCTTCCTTTTCATTCCGGAGTCTGGGAAAGTCAGCTGCTTGGTCAGATAGATAATTATGAAGAATACCGGACTATGCAGAGGTATTTCATGAGCAATTCGATTGATATGGCGAAAGTCGCTGCATTCGAGGAAGCAGGCTTGCCTTATGACATCGATTACCGAGGCGTATATGTAATGAGTGTATCAGACGAGTCTCAGTTTGAAGACGAGCTCTTTCCAGGAGACAGTATTCTGGAACTGAACGGTGAGCGCTTTGAAAACACTCAGCAATTCGTTGATAGCGTAAGCGGGAAGGATGCAGGAGATACGGTCTCCCTTCTCATTGAAAGAGATGGCGAAGAACTGACAGTGGAAGGCGATCTTGTCGTACTTGAAAGTACGGGTCAGCCAGGTATTGGAATTACTCTTGTGACCAGGACACAAGTAGAAACTGATCCGGCAGTAGCCATCAACTCTAAAAATATAGGTGGCCCCTCAGCAGGACTGATGTTTGCCTTGGAAGTCTATACACAGATTACAGATTTCCCCTTAAATAACCTGCAGGTAGCTGGAACTGGAACCATCAATGAGTTCGGGGAAGTCGGTCGGATTGGTGGCGTCGATAAAAAAGTCGTAGCGGCTGACAGAGAAGGGGCAGATATCTTCTTTGTACCGGACGATCCCGTAGATGAGGAGACGATTGCTCATATACCGGATTACGTGTCGAATTATTATCTTGCCTTGGAAACAGCTGAAGCAATTGATACAGAGATGGAAATTGTTCCTGTACAACATATCAGCGATGCCATCAGCTATTTGAATAAGTTGGTTGGTGATTAAGGAACAGCTGAACAGTGCTTTAAATTATAGAAAACCGCAAATCTGGGTGTCCTCCCGAGATTTGCGGTTTTTGTATTCTGAGAACGGCTTTCTTTTAGATGTATTTTAGATAATCTGCGAATAAATACATCAGACAAAACGGTGATAAAGAGATTCTATAATTGAAGAATCTCATCTAGAGGATGGTATTCTCAGCAGAAGATATCTTTTGATGATCGAATAGCTGCTTGATTCATTTTAAGACTCACTCAATTCATCCGTTATGTCTGGTCTGAACTGGTTTTAAGACGTTTCTTAGAACCAACTCGTTGCAACTAAAAGCTCGAGTCTGTCGCAAGAGTTGTCTTAGCAACAACTCCCTATGCCTGAAAACTTATTGCTTCACTCAATCCATTACAAAAAAACGACATTAATTTAGTGAGTTTTAGCTTAAATGGTAAATATGTATAGTATGACCAGAAGGGAGAGTGAAGTGGGTACGTTTGAAAAATTGAAACCATTTATCATTACTGCAGTGGCTGCGGCAGTTATTGCTTTAGTAGGCTATAGACTGCTTATAATAAAGCAAGTTCCGTACGAGCAGCTGCCGGCGAGTGAGGAGCAGACGCTGGATAGCTTGTTGTCAGCAGATGAGCTTCCTAAAGACGAAGGCGGAGACAATATTGCGGATGCAGCCTCACCCAATACCGACAAGGGTCAAGTATCGACTGTATTTGTAGACGTGAAAGGGGCGGTCAACAAACCCGGTGTTTACGAAATGCAGTCTGGACAGCGTGTAGTGGATGCTGTCCAAGTTTCTGGAGGAACAGTGGAGCAGGCGGAGGTGAAAGCAGTCAATTTCGCCCAGCTCCTATATGATGAAATGGTCATTTACATTCCATATGAAGGAGAAGCGGCTGATCTCCCACTCTTTGGGATCAGCCCGTCCGGAGAAGAGACAGATAAAGGTAAAATAAACATCAACACTGCGGGAGTAGGAGAGCTGTTGGATTTAAATGGCATAGGACCGCAGAAAGCAGAAGCTATTGTTATTTATAGGGAAGAACAAGGTCCATTTGAAAAACCAGAAGACATCGTAAATGTATCGGGAATAGGAGAAAAGACATTTGAAAAAATCCAGGATCAGATTATCGTACACTGACAGAGAATATTGCTTCACAAGTTCCGCTCTTGTATACTGTATAAATAGGTTAGACACTGAACATATTGAACACATTTGACAAGGAGTGACAAGATGAATGAGAGAATACCATGGGACCAGTACTTTATGTCTCAGAGCATGCTTCTATCCATGAGAAGCACCTGCTCGAGACTTGCAGTGGGTGCCACGATCGTCAGAGACAAACGAGTGATTTCCGGGGGCTACAATGGATCGGTAAGCGGTGATGTTCATTGCATCGATGAAGGCTGTTTTGTCGTCGATGGACATTGTGTGCGAACAGTCCATGCAGAAGCTAATGCGCTGCTTCAATGTGCCAAGTTCGGTGTGAAAACTGAAGGAGCCGATCTCTATGTCACTCATTTTCCTTGTCTGCAATGTACAAAACAGCTTATACAGAGCGGGATTCAAAAAATATATTATCTGAATGATTATCGAAACCATCAGTATGCCGTTGAATTGCTTGAAAAAGCCGGTGTCCTGACGGAAAAAATATCTGTACCGACGGATTTCTTCAAAACAATCGAGCACGTTTACACTGATCCTGTTTAATAATTCCTGACTAGTGATTAGAGGAAGACTGATCATCTTTTCTATTCTGATAGGTTTACTGGTATCGTATATCCTGACCGGGTATACTGTGCTTCTTCTCATACTCATCAGCGCCATGATTAAAACAGCAAGGTCTGCGGACCGTCGTCTGACAGGACTGATTATTTTCAGTCTAGCTGTCGTCACTATCCGTATGCACGCAGCTGACGACCAATTTGACCCATCGGACTCTATTCCAGAAGACTCCTATCTTGTTGAAGTTAAGCAAACTAGTTGGACCGTAGATGGCGATCGTCTTCGTTTTCAAGGATTGGCAATGAACGAAAAGGTCAGTCAAGAAGTCATGGTGGTACACCGATTATCCAGCGAACAGGAAAAAGAAGAACGCAGAGCACTTATTCCATCTCACTTGTTGATTGAAGGCGAGTTAAACCAGCCAGGTCAGGCAACCAACTTCAATCAGTTTGATTATCGGACCTATCTGAATCGAAAGAATATAACCTATGTTCTGTATACGAATGAGATAGAAGACATTGACCTTGCGCCATCCTTTTTAGAACGGGCCTACAAAACAGATCCGCTTAGACAAGACCTGCTGAATTATTGTGACCGGATCTTTCAGCCGACTACCGGACGTTATATCAAAGCATTGATATTTGCAGACAGGCGGGAACTGGGAGCGGAAGTGACCGAGACCTTCAAGCAGTTAGGAATCATTCATCTTCTCAGTATTTCGGGACTACATGTATCACTGCTGATTGGTATGATGGACCGAATTATGACTGGTATGACTGTGACCAGAGAGTCGAAGAGACTGGTCTTTCTTTTCATCCTGCCGGTGTTCTACATATTTGCGGGTTTTGGCATAAGCATATACCGGGCGGCCATGCAGGCATGGATCAGATACCTTTCCGATACTCTCGACTGGCACCTGACATCGCTTGACTGTTGGGGACTCACATTCTGTCTTGCCGTGTTTGTACGGCCAATGATCATCTTTTCAGTGGGCTTTCAGCTGAGCTTTCTTATGAGCTTCATCCTTCTGTTTCTTTCTGATCAGGCCTTTTTCAGGGATCTGTCGGGAGTAAAGCAGATAGTTCTCGTCAACTGTGCACTATTCGCTTTTTCCGTACCGGTTCTCAGCTTTCATTTCTACGAGTTGTCCTGGGGCGTGCTCTTTTTAAACAGTCTGTTCGTACCGTATGTCACCTATCTTCTTATGCCAGCGCTTCTCATTCTTTTCGTTACCTCACCGCTTCTTGCACTTACTCAATTCGGGCTTATTCTGGATGAACTGGTCAGCTGGGTGATTGTCATTATGGAAAAGACGAGTCTGATCATTGATCAGACGATGTCACTGATGGTTGTCACCGGAAGGTTCAGTGGAACCATGATTGTACTATGGATCGTCTTCTGTATTTTAGGACTGCTTCAAGTGGAAAAGAGTAAAAAGTTAATTTCTACCATACCGGTTGCAGTTTTGCTCCTGCTTCTTATAAATGTAAATACCTATTCACCGATCGGCCAGGTTATGATGATCGATGTGGGTCAAGGCGATGCAGTTTTGATTAAAGAACCATTCGGGAGAGGAGCTGTTCTGATCGACACTGGAGGCTTACAGGTATGGAATGAAAAGGAAGAGTGGCAGATCAGAAGCCATGACTATTCCCTGGGAGAAGATGTACTGATTCCTGTGATGAAAAGTCTGGGAATCAGAACACTCGATCAGCTGGTGATTACCCATCCGCATTGGGACCATTATGGTGCCATGAGCGAACTTATCCATTCCTTTCCTGTGAAGACGCTGGTGATGAATGACTTTACTAAAAACCACTCAGCCTTTCGACACTCTCTTTCCCAGATAAAGGAAGGTGCCTTGAACGTTCGAATTTTAAAACCCGATGAACCTGTGAAGTTGACAGATCAGCTTCATGTCATTCATGACAACTGGACAGATCAGACGAATGAAAACAACCAGTCTATCGTTCTGCTAGGCAGATATGGAAGACTGGACTGGCTGTTTACGGGAGACATAGAGGAAGTAAGAGAAAAGAATATAATGAAGCACTTCCCTGAACTGAATGCCGATGTACTGAAAGTTGCTCACCATGGTAGTGGGACGTCTACACACGAAGCATTTTTAAAACAGATCGACCCTGACTATGCTCTGATATCTGTTGGGGAGAACAACCGATTTGGTCATCCTTATCGGAAAAAAATCGATCAGCTGAGCGGATATCCGGCTTTTCTGTTTCGAACCGACGAGAATGGGGGCATACGCTATACCTATTCGGACCTCAAGTATCTGGACAATTACCTACAGAAAAAAGGGGCATTTAACGTAATGACTGATAACGATAGTAAGGAGTCAAATGATGAAAACAGCTTTTAAGCAACTGAAATCCATTTCCAATGATAAGCTCAACAGCTGTTATCTGATCTGGGGAACAGAAGAACTTCTCCTGGATAACGCTGTAAAAGCCTTCAATGAGAGAATGGAAGAAGACAATGAAGACCCGATGAACATCTACCATTTCGATCTGTCAGACACCCCGATACAGGATATCATTCATGAAGCTGAAAGTTATCCTTTTTTCGGGGGTAATAAGCTGATCATTGTACATGACAGCTATATCTTTACAGGAAAAAAGGTGACACATTCCTTTACTCATGAAATTGAGCAGCTGGAAAGATATATCAATGATCCTTCTGAGTTTTCAGTTCTGGTTTTTCTAGCACCTTATGATAAGCTGGATAAGCGGAAGAAAATAACCAAACTTGTATTGAAGAAGGCTGAAGTAATTGAAGCCAATCCGGATAAGCAGACGGATGTAAAAGAATATGCGCTGTCTTTTTTCAGTCAGAAAGGATTGTCGATTTCCAGAGAAGGAGTAGATCTTTTAGTTAATCTGACCGATTATAATCTGACTCGAACGATCAGAGAAGCGGAAAAGCTGGCCTTATACCACTCAGGAGAAACGGCAGTATCGATCGATGCAATTCATCAGCTGGTATCCAAGTCACTGGAACAGAATATCTTTGAGCTGAACGAACGCGTACTTAAAAAAGATGTCGGTGGATCGATCCAGCTTTATCAGGATCTGCTGACTCAGAAAGAAGACCCTGTAAAGATTTTAGC
Source organism: Alkalibacterium sp. s-m-28 (assembly GCF_054658175.1). Taxonomy (NCBI): domain Bacteria; kingdom Bacillati; phylum Bacillota; class Bacilli; order Lactobacillales; family Carnobacteriaceae; genus Alkalibacterium; species Alkalibacterium sp. s-m-28. The sequence continues at coordinate 12,527 of NZ_BAAGIQ010000041.1, read as the reverse complement.
TTTGATGATCAGTCAGTTCAGACTGCTCCTGCAGGTGAAGATACTTAAGAACAAGGGATATCAGCAGTCTGATATCGCAACGATACTGAAAGTGCACCCTTATCGTATAAAACTGGCTGTACAGAAACAGCAGAAGTTTCCTCAGCCTGTACTGTCCCAAGCGCATCACATGCTTATAACTGCAGACCATGAAATAAAGACAGGAAAGGTCGATCCTGAGCTGCAAATCGAGCTGTTTATATGGAAATTCTCCAAACTGCAGGAGAAGATATAAGCAATGAATGAAAAAATCATTGAAAAAAGCTTGCAGATATTGTAAAATGGGGAATGTTGAATAAATCAACTGTTAAGGTTGTCATTTATTGCAGGATATGAGCAATAATCTGTAGACCAATTTAATTGAGACGATATAAGGAGTGTTTTACCCATGCCAAACATGATTCAAACTGAAAAAAGACAGAGACAAGACGTTAAGAAGAGACTGAACAACATGAGTCAGGTTACTTCAATGAGAACAGCTAAGAAAAAATTTGTTGCTGCGGTAGACAGCAACGCAGACAACGCTCAGGAGCTTTACAGAAAAGCTGTTAAAGCGATCGATAAAGCTGCTGCAAAAGGTCTTGTTCATCCGAACAAAGCTGCTAGAGACAAGTCCCGTTTAAGCAAAAAATTAGCATAATTGACTGAAAAGTATTCTCTTGAGACGCAAAGTCTTTGAGAATACTTTTTTTATGATAAACTAAGCTTGAATGACTGCTAGAGAGGGGAATTTTTATGGTCGAACAAGCATTTAAACTGAAATCAGTATACCAGCCAGGGGGAGACCAGCCTGAAGCAATAAAGAAATTGGTCAAGGGAATCAAGGAGAACCAGAAAGAGCAAGTTTTACTTGGAGCAACAGGGACTGGGAAGACATTTACCATGTCTAACGTAATTCAGGAAGTGAACAAGCCAACACTCGTCATGGCACATAACAAGACATTGGCCGGTCAACTTTATACGGAGTTTAAGGAATTCTTTCCGGACAATGCTGTCGAATACTTCGTCAGTTATTACGACTACTATCAGCCTGAAGCATATGTGCCGTCTTCCGACACCTTCATCGAAAAGGATGCCAGCATTAATGATGAAATAGATAAGTTGCGACACTCTGCGACAAGTGCTTTGCTTGAGCGAAGAGATGTGATTGTAGTTGCTTCTGTATCCTGTATTTATGGACTGGTCAATCCGAAAGATTACGCGGAACACGTCCTTTCTCTGCGTTCAGGAATGGAAATCAGCAGGGAAACGCTGCTCAGACGCCTAGTCGATATGCAGTTTGAACGAAACGACATTGATTTTCAGCGTGGACGCTTTCGTGTTCGCGGGGATATCATTGAAGTTTTCCTTGCCTCCAGAGAAAGTGAAGCCATTCGTATTGAGATGTTCGGTGATGAGATAGACAGGATTAGAGAAGTTGATGTTCTGACAGGTGAAGTCAAAGCGGATCTGTCTCACGTACCGATCTTCCCTGCCACTCACTTCGTTTCAAATGATGAACAGACTAGGTCGGCTATCGAATCCATTCAGGCAGAACTGAAGGACCGTCTGGAAGAATTGAACAGAGATAATAAGCTGCTCGAAGCACAGCGACTGGAACAGCGGACGAATTATGATATTGAAATGCTGATGGAAATGGGCTACTGTTCAGGCATAGAGAACTATTCCAGACACATGGATGGCCGGAAGCCTGGTCAAGCACCCTATACACTGCTGGACTTCTTCCCTGAAGACTCTCTTTTCATTATTGATGAATCCCATATCACTATGCCTCAGATCAGAGGGATGTACAATGGGGACAGAGCCAGAAAACAGCAGCTGATCGATCATGGTTTCCGCCTGCCGAGCGCACTGGATAACCGCCCGCTGCGCCTGGAAGAGTTTGAAGAACGCGTGCCTCAGATTAATTATATTTCAGCTACGCCGGCTGATTATGAAATGAACCGATCCAGTCAGATCGTCGAGCAGATCATCAGACCAACAGGCCTGCTTGATCCAATCGTTGAAGTCCGTCCGATCAAAGGACAGATTGATGACCTGATCGAAGAAATCAATGATCGAGTCGAGAAAGACGAAAGAGTCTTCATTACGACATTGACCAAGAAAATGTCCGAGGACTTGACCGACTACCTTAAAGAGGTAGGGATAAAAGTCGAATACCTGCATAGTGACGTCAAGACGCTGGAACGGACACAGATCATCCGGGACCTTCGTGTCGGGAAGTTTGACGTTCTGATCGGAATCAACCTGCTCAGAGAAGGACTGGACGTTCCCGAAGTCTCTATGGTTGCTATTCTGGATGCAGATAAGGAAGGATTCCTGAGAAGTGCCCGTTCACTGATTCAGACTATCGGACGAGCTGCCCGAAATGAAAATGGCCGAGTGATCATGTACGCAGACCGTATAACTGACTCGATGAAGCAGGCGATAGATGAAACTGATCGTCGTCGTCAGATTCAGGAAGAATACAATGAAGAACACGGTATCACTCCTAAGACGATCAAGAAAGAAGTGAGAGAACTGATCAGAATCTCTACCGTTGTTGATGATGAAGAAAAAGACTTGTCAGAAGAAGTCGTCAAGCAGCTGTCCAGAGAAGAGAGACGTCAGCTGATCGAAACAATGGAGCTGGAAATGAAAGAAGCGGCAAAAGAACTGGACTTCGAGAAAGCCGCACAGCTGCGGGATGTCGTCATGGAATTGAAGACGAAATATTCATAATTGAGAAATATCCGGTTGACTTTTTTACAGTAAACCTTTAGAGTTAATTTAAATTAAATAACTGTCCTTTAAAGATAGTCCAGAGAGGCTAAGAAGGAGACGCGTATCTTCATGATGTACCAGAGAGTATGTATGGAGATAATAGTCAGGTAGACTGGTTATGCCAGAACTGCCGGATTATGCCCAACAAAACAGTCAATGGGGAGCACTCTTATCTTAGATGGATAGGAGTGCTTTTTTGTATACTTCAAACGAAGTAAGTGACATGCTTTATCGGCAGATATTTAATAAAAAAGCTGGACATAGAAATATGCTTTTCAGCTGTCTACAGGAGGCAGGTCATGGAAAATAAAACAGTAGTAGAAGTTGTCAACGAAGCGGCAATCAAACGGGCACTGACACGTATTACTTATGAGATTATCGAAAAAAATAAAGGGATCGAGAAACTGGTGCTTGCCGGTATTCGGACTAGAGGAATCATTTTAGCCCAGAGAATTGCAGATCGTATTCTTGAACTGGAAGGCGAATTGGTCGAAGTAATAGAGCTGGACACATCATTGTATCGCGATGACAGAGAAGATGATGCTTCTACAGCACAGGTATCAGCCGGACATGTTCAGGATGTAGCCGGTAAAAAAGTAGTGATTATTGATGATGTACTGTATACAGGCAGAACTATACGAGCAGCCCTTGATGCTATAATCGATAGAGGAAGACCTGAAAAAATATATCTAGCTGTACTGGTAGACAGAGGCAATAGGGAGCTTCCCATAAGGGCAGATTTTGTCGGAAAGAATCTTCCAACTTCCCGTGAAGAGTCCGTTCAGGTTTATTTGAATGAAGCAGATGGAAAAGAACACGTAGATATAATAAAACCGTCATGAACAAAGTGATGTGAGCTTTAACTGAAGCCCCGTGAGGCACAGAAGGTCACAGGATAGACTATGAGTACAGAGGATGCTTGGGCGCTCCGTGAGTTCATTCAGCTAGAATAGCTAAATGGATCGTAAGCCTGACTTGCAGCTGTTATTGTTTCATAGTTATTTCCGAGAAGACCCGGTGTCCCTGGATACACCGGGTCTTTTAATATCCAAAGAGCCACTGAATGTCCGTAAATACAAAGGAGGAAGAAATGGATACGTCAGAAAGAAGACAGGCCAGACACTTTGTTTCATTGAATAATTATAACGAAAATGACATCATGTCTCTAATAAAGGAGGCACTTGCCTACAAGCATAACTTATCTGTTCCCAAGTACAAGGGAATGTATGCCGTGAACTGCTTTTTTGAAGAAAGTACGCGCACACACAAAAGCTTTGAGATGGCTGAAAAAAAATTAGGAATGGATGTGCTGGATTTTCAGCCCTCCATGAGTAGTGTCAGAAAAGGTGAAAGTCTCTATGACACGGTACTTACCTTACAGTCACTGGGAATCGATCTGATGGTTATCAGACACAGTGATGTTGCTTACTATAACCAGCTGATCGATAGCGAGTCCATTACATGCTCAATCGTCAATGGAGGAGATGGTGCCGGACAGCACCCTAGTCAGTCTTTACTTGATCTTATGACGATTTATGAAGAATTTGGAACATTTAAAGGTGTGAAGGTCGCCATAGCCGGGGATATCCTTCACTCAAGAGTAGCCAGAAGCAATATGCAGATCCTGAAGAAACTTGGAGCCGAACTCTTTTTTTCCGGTCCGGAAGAGTTTGTTGGAACTGAATGTCAGACATATGGCGAGTACAGATCTATTGATGAACTGGTAGATCAAGTCGATGTTGTAATGCTGCTTCGGGTTCAGCGTGAAAGACATATACAGCAGGCAAGTCACGAGCTGGATGTATCCTATTTGGCTCAGTATGGGCTGACCAAAGAAAGAGAATATAGAATGCACAGAAAAGCCATCATCATGCACCCGGCACCGGTTAACCGAGGCATCGAAATTACTGATGAGCTGGTAGAATGTGACCGATCAAGAATAGTCAGACAGATGGAAAATGGAGTATTTGCACGTATGGCAATCATAGATTCGATTTTAAACTAAAAAACAGGGGATGACACGTGTGTCGATTTTAATAAAGAATGCAGAAATAATTGATGGAACAGGACAGACTCGTCAAGTAGATATATACACTGACAAGGGAATCATTCAGAAAATTGGTATGAATCTTGATGATGAAGCTGGACGTATACTGCATGCTAAAGGAAAACTGGTTTCACCTGGACTGATTGATGTACATGTCCATCTTAGAGAACCAGGCTATGAGTACAAAGAAACGATCGAGAGTGGATCAAAGGCAGCAGCTCGAGGCGGATTTACAACTATCTGTGCTATGCCGAATCTCAGCCCAGTTCCGGATACGCCTGAACGATTCAAGAAAATCATAGAGAGAATAGATGAGAGTGCGCAGGTCAAAGTGAAGCATTACGCTCCGATCACAAGGGAACTTACAAGCAATGAACTGACTGATCAGAAGGCTATGTTAGAAGAAGGAGCCTTTGCTTTTACAAATGACGGTGTCGGAGTTCAGACAGCTGGAACAATGTATAAAGCAATGCTTGAAGCCGCAGAAAATGGTGCAGCACTAGTGGCTCATACCGAAGATGACAGCCTCCTGTTTAATGGTGTGATGCATGAAGGGAAAAGAAATAAGGAACTGAACCTTCCCGGCATGCTACAGCTGACTGAGTCAACGCAGATTGCAAGAGATGTCCTGCTGGCTGAAGCCACTGGAGCTCATTACCATGTCTGTCATGTGTCAGCAAAAGAAAGCGTGCGTGTTATTCGAGATGCAAAACGTTCTGGAATCAACGTGACGGCAGAGGTCACTCCACACCATTTACTTTTATGTGATGAGGATATCCCTTCTGATACAAGTCAGTATAAAATGAATCCCCCTTTGCGCAGCAGAGCGGACAGAGAGGCTCTGATCGAAGGGCTGATTGATGGGACGATCGACATGATCGCCACAGATCACGCTCCTCATAGCGATGAAGAGAAAAGCGGATCAATGATCGGGTCTCCTTTTGGCATTGTGGGAAGCGAAACAGCTTTTGCTCTGTTATACACTTATCTTGTTAAAGAAGGGAAGCTCAGCTTAGATCAGCTGATTAGTAAGTTGACCACCATCCCTGCAGATATATTTCAAATGGAAACTGGAAGAATCGAAGTTGGGGCACCAGCAGATCTGGCCTGCTTTGATCTGGGTGGGGAAGAACGTATCTCGCGTGAGGATTTCCTCTCAAAATCGTCAAATACCCCATTCATAGGCTGGAAAGTCAATGGACTGACAGTATTTACAATGGTTGATGGTCAAGTCGTATATGAGGGGGAGAACATATGAAAAAAAGAATGCTCGTACTGGAAGACGGAAATGTTTTTAAAGGATTCGGATTTGGTGCTGACAAAGAAACGATCGGAGAAGTCGTGTTCAACACAGGAATGACCGGTTATCAGGAATCGATCACTGATCAGTCATACAATGGTCAGCTGCTGACTTTTACTTATCCTTTAGTAGGAAATGCAGGCATCAACAGGGATGACTACGAATCCATTTTCCCAACGACAAAAGCTGTGATCGTCAAGGAATTTGCGAGACGACCATCAAACTGGCGAAGCAGAATGAATCTGGATGAATTTTTAACAGAAAAAGATATTCCGGGGCTTACTGGTGTCGATACGAGGCGACTAACGCGAGTGATTCGTGAACACGGTGCTATGAAAGCCATTTTAACGGATTTTACAGAAGAGACTGATGCATTGATCGATCGGCTTAAATCCGTTACTCTTCCGACTGATCAGGTTGCTCAAGTGTCTACTGAACGCCCTTATGTCAGTCCTCAAAATGGACGACGCGTGATTGTCATCGATTTTGGTCTGAAGCATAGTATCCTACATGAATTGAATAAAAGAGAATGTCATGTAACGGTTCTGCCGCATGATACAAAAGCAGAAACCATACTTAATCTGAAACCTGACGGGGTGATGCTGACGAACGGACCAGGCGATCCTAAAGATCTGCCGTATGCTCATGACATGATCAGAGAACTACAGAAACATGTACCAATTTTCGGGATTTGTCTTGGTCATCAGCTGATTGCTCTGGCGAATGGTGCAGATACGTTTAAAATGACTTTTGGTCATAGAGGATTTAATCACCCAGTACGTGAGATCGCGACTGGTCGAATCGATTTTACGTCTCAGAACCACGGATATGCGGTATCTGAAGAATCAGTCGATAATAATGAACTGAGAATCACACACATTGAAATCAATGATGGAACAGTTGAAGGCTTGAGACATTGCCGGTATCCGGTGTTCAGCGTACAGTATCATCCGGATGCTGCACCTGGTCCTCATGATGCCGCAGACCTGTTCGACCAGTTTATTGAAGAAATGGATGCATGGAAGGTGGAAGAAACGAATGCCTAAGCGAACAGATATCAAGACGATTGTAGTGATTGGCTCTGGACCGATCATCATCGGACAGGCTGCAGAATTTGACTATGCCGGGACTCAGGCGTGTCTTGCTCTGAGAGAAGAAGGCTATGAAGTGGTCCTTATCAACTCTAACCCGGCTACGATCATGACGGATAAGGAGATAGCAGATAGAGTGTATATCGAACCTCTGACTGTCGAATTTATTTCAAGAATACTGAGAAAAGAGCGACCGGATGCACTGCTTCCGACCTTGGGTGGACAGATGGGACTGAATATGGCGATTGCGCTCAATGAGACAGGCATACTTGATGAGCTGGGAATCGAGCTGCTGGGTACTCGTCTATCAGCTATTAATAAAGCAGAAGACCGCGATCAGTTCAGAGAACTGATGAGAGAGTTGAATGAACCTGTACCGGACAGCGACATTGTTCATACCACCCAGGAAGCATTGGATTTCGCAGACTCAATCGGTTATCCTGTTATTGTCAGACCGGCATTTACCATGGGTGGAACTGGAGGCGGACTGTGTGACAATGAAAAGGAACTGCGCGAGATTGTTGGAAATGGACTGAAACTGTCTCCAGTGAACCAGTGTCTGATCGAGCGCAGTATTGCCGGATATAAAGAGATTGAATACGAGGTCATGAGAGATTCTGATGACAATGCGATGGTCGTGTGTAATATGGAAAATATCGATCCCGTCGGTATTCATACGGGAGATTCGATCGTGATTGCGCCTAGTCAGACCCTGACGGACAAGGAATATCAGCTGCTGAGAGATGCCTCCCTTAAAATCATTAGAGCATTGGGTATTGAAGGGGGATGTAACGTCCAGCTGGCTCTTGACCCGAACAGTTTTGATTACTTCGTAATTGAAGTCAATCCAAGAGTAAGCCGATCCTCTGCTCTGGCCAGTAAAGCTACAGGTTATCCTATTGCTAAACTTGCAGCTAAAATCGCTGTAGGATTGACTTTAGATGAAATGAAAAACCCTGTCACTGAAACGACATATGCCCAATTCGAACCAGCTCTGGATTATGTAGTTGCTAAGATCCCGAGATGGCCTTTCGATAAATTTGAAACAGGGGACCGCACATTGACTACTCAAATGAAAGCGACAGGTGAAGTTATGTCGATCGGTCGGACTATTGAAGAAAGTTTATTGAAGGCTGTCCGGTCACTTGAAATAGGGGTCAGCCATATACAGCTGGCTGAGCTGGATCATCTTGACGATGACCAGCTGATCAACAAGACAGTAAAAGCTCAGGATGACCGTCTGTTTTATCTTGTTGAAGCAATTAGAAGAGGGTATCTAGTGGAAGAACTCGCGTCACTGACAAAAATCGACTTATTCTTCCTCGACAAACTGCTTCATATCGTCGAAATTGAACAGCGGCTGACGGAAGGTCAGTGGGATCTTGATCTGCTTGCCTATGCTAAATCCTATGGCTTTTCTGACTGGAAAATAGCTGAATTATGGAATGCGACCGAAGATGAAATCAGGCAGTTCAGAGTCATGCACGAGCTTCTGCCAGTGTACAAGACGGTCGATACGTGTGCTGCTGAATTCGAATCATCCACGCCCTATTTCTACAGTACTTATGAAGAGGAGCAGGAGAGCCTGGTTACAGATAAACAGTCAGTGCTTGTCTTGGGTTCCGGTCCGATCCGCATAGGGCAGGGGGTTGAATTCGATTATGCGACCGTCCATTCAGTTAAAGCCATTCAGGAAGCTGGGTATGAGGCGATCATAATGAACAACAATCCGGAAACTGTGTCTACAGACTTTTCCATTTCGGATAAGCTGTACTTTGAACCTCTGACAGTTGAAGATGTCATGAATGTTATCCAGCTGGAAAATCCAGTAGGAGTGATTGTTCAGTTTGGTGGACAGACGGCTATCAATCTGGCTGAACCTTTACAAAAACGTGGGGTTAAAATTCTTGGGACTACTGTTGAAGATCTGGATCGAGCAGAGAACAGAGATGAATTTGAGAAAGCCCTGAAGAGTCTGAGTATTCTTCAGCCTGAGGGAGGAACCGCTGTTACGGAAGAACAAGCGCTGACTATAGCCTCTTCTATAGGCTATCCGGTTCTTGTCCGTCCGAGTTATGTACTTGGAGGCAGAGGAATGCAGATTGTAGATAATGCTGCTGATCTGTCAAAATACATGAATGATGCTGTACGTATATCTTCAGAACATCCCGTACTTATCGACCGCTACCTGATAGGAGAAGAAGTAGAAGTGGATGCCATCTGTGATGGAGAACAGGTCCTGATTCCAGGAATCATGGAGCATGTAGAACGCTCGGGCGTCCACTCTGGAGATTCCATGGCTGTTTATCCACCACAGCGCCTTTCTCAGAACGTGATCGATACGATTATCGATTACACCGAGAGATTGAGTCTGGGTCTGAACTGTGTGGGTCTCATGAATATTCAATTTGTTATTCACGAAGAGATGGTATACGTTATCGAAGTTAACCCGCGAGCCAGCCGTACTTTACCATTTCTAAGCAAAGTTACCGGCATTGCAATGGCTCAAGTTGCAACCAAAGCCATACTAGGTCAATCAATTCTGGATCAGGGCTATACACCGGGTCTCCATACACTTTCTTCGATGGTCCATGTAAAAGCACCAGTGTTCAGTTTTTCTAAACTGAACAAAGTGGATGCCACGCTGGGACCAGAAATGAAATCGACTGGAGAAGTCATGGGGAGCGACAGCACATTGGAGAAAGCATTGTACAAAGCCTTTGAGGCAAGTGATATGAGACTTCCGGAACACGGAACCGTCCTGTTCACTGTATCTGATGAAGATAAAAGTGAAGCTGCTGATTTAGCGGCCAGACTGGTCAGCATCGGCTATTCCATTACCGCTACGCAAGGGACGGCCCATGCTTTCGGGCAAAGAGGAATACCGGCTGAGCATATTGAAAAAACTGGTAATCCTGAAGACCAGTCATACGATATTCTTGATCTGATTATGAGTGGACAGGTCAATCTGGTGGTTAATACTATGGGCAAAAACATCGATGCTGTACAAGACGGTCTGTCAATCAGAAAAAGCTCAATTGAAAAAGGGATTCCACTGATGACATCACTTGATACTGTTTCAGCCATCATCAGTGTTCTTGAATCGCGTACATTCACAACTTCAGCACTTTAAAATACTATTAAATGGAGGAGCAATATGACACGACTATCTGTTTCACTACCCGGATTAAATTTAAAAAATCCAGTTATGCCTGCAAGTGGGACGTTCGGATTTGGTGATATGTACCATGATTTGTATGACTACGATCGTCTTGGAGCAATTGTGTTGAAATCTACCACCCGTCAGGCAAGAATAGGCAATGAAGATCCGAAATTTCATCCTTTGAAGCATAGCGCACTCAATGCAGTAGGATTAAAAAATCCTGGTGTAGAAAAGGTTGTCAGCGAAAAACTGCCACGATTACGCGGATTCTCGACACCGGTCATCGGAAGTGTAGCAGGAGAGACGGAAGGGGAGTTTGTTGAAGTAGCAGATATTTTAAGCGGATCCGGTGTGCTGAGCGCTCTGGAGCTGAATTTATCCTGTCCTAATGTAAAAGAAGGAGGACTGACTTTTGGAGTCGATCCATCCGCTGTCAGACGCATAACCGAAAAAGTCAAGCAGGTGTCTTCACTTCCAGTGTACGTCAAACTGACGCCTAATGTGACGGATATTGTGACTATCGCCAAGGCAGCTGAAGAAGGAGGAGCGGATGGTCTGAGCCTCATCAATACAGTTTTAGGGATGAATTTTGACACTAAAACTAGAAAGCCAGTCCTGGGGAATGTAATGGGCGGGCTGTCAGGGGAGAGCATCTTTCCAGTCGCTGTCAGAATGGTCTATCAGGTATCACATGCGGTGTCAGTTCCGATTATAGGAATGGGTGGAATCCGAAGCGCAGATGATGTCATTCAGATGTTTCTGGCGGGAGCTTCGGCTGTCGCTGTAGGGACAGCAACTTATCATAACCCGGTGGTCATGAATGAAATCATTGATGCACTTCCTGACCGAATGGCTGATCTGGGTATCGAATCGATCGAAGACTTGATCAGGGAAGTGAAGGAGGGACGCCGGCTTGGATAATGAACCAATCATTGCACTGGATTATTCTAATGTAGAAGATACTGAAGCGTTTTTAAATCGATTCGATTCTGATACATTAAATGTTAAAATAGGTATGGAACTGTTTTATCAGCAGGGACCAGAGATCGTCTATCTGGTCAAGAACAGAGGGCATAGTGTCTTTCTTGATATCAAACTTCATGATATTCCGACAACAGTGAAAAAAGCGATGTCCGGCATTGCCCGTCTTGGAGTGGACATGATAAATGTTCATGCAGCAGGTGGAAGCCAGATGATCGAGGCAGCGATTGAAGGACTTGAAAAAGGAACAGCACCCGGCCATAAACGCCCGCTCTTACTGGCAGTCACTCAGCTGACATCGACTTCGGAACAGTCTATGCAGGTAGAACAAGGGACAAGCTTTACAATGAAAGAGAGTGTACGACATTATGCGAAGCTGGCCTTTAAATCAGGCACCGATGGCGTGGTCTGTTCTGCTCAGGAAGCTGAACTGATCAGAGGGGCAACGGATGACCGTTTTCTTAGAGTGACGCCAGGTATACGTCTTGATCACTCGTCCAAAGATGATCAGGTAAGAATTGCTACCCCTTCAGAAGCGAGGGAAATGGGATCCACTCATATTGTAGTTGGACGTCCGATCACTCAAGCTGCTGATCCAGCAGAAATCTACAGCACGATTCAAAGAGAATGGAAAGGATAGAGAGAATGAAAACAGAACATCACACCATACCTGAAGAGCTGTTAAGAATAAAAGCTGTCACAGTATCACCAAAAGAGCCATTTACATGGTCAAGCGGACTCAAAAGTCCTATTTACTGCGATAATCGTCTGACTATGAGCTATCCTGAAGTAAGAGAGAAGATAATCAGCGCATTCGTCAGTATCATTCAGACTTATTACCCTGAAGTGGAAGTGATTGCTGGTACTTCTACAGCAGGAATCCCCCATGCTGCATGGATTGCAGACAGACTCAAACTGCCGATGGTCTATATCCGTAGTGAAGCGAAAAAGCATGGGACCGGAAAGCAGATCGAAGGGACCTTCCAGCCTCATGCTAAGATTGTAGTGATCGAAGACTTGATCTCTACTGGACAGAGTGTCATCGATGCCGTCAATGCAGCAAAAAGTGAAGGTGCTGATGTACTGGGAGTGGCTGCTATATTTACCTATGAGCTCGACTTGGGGACCAGCGCCTTTCATGAC
>NZ_BAAGIQ010000040.1:0-20489 GCF_054658175.1 Alkalibacterium sp. s-m-28 | reverse complement strand
GACTTGCTCATTGTATTACTTGTGAGTTAACCATGTTAACTCGTTTGTTGCCTTCGACTCCAAAAGAATCGAAGACCCCTGCACATTTGGTTGTTTCTACTTTGTTCAGTTTTCAAAGATCTATCTCTTTCAGTTTGTATTGTATATGTTTCGCAACAACTTTTATATAATACCATGTCTCCGATTCGCGGTCAACACTTTTTTGAAAAAGTTTCTGAGTACTTCTCTCTTGAAAGCGTTACCTTCATTCGTGTGACAGCTATTTTATTATAGCTCATTGTCGACTCACTGTCAACAATCAACTTTATTTTTTCATTGCCGTTACATGTTTATGTTTTGCAGCAACGAGATTAATAATAACAGGTTTCTGCATCATCGTCAACAGTTAAATGTCATCTTTTCTATAAAAAAACTGGCCCGTCTGTAAGACAGGTCAGTTTTTAATTATTATTCATCATCGATTTCTACTGAATCATCTATCTGCTCTTCTCCTGATTGACCAGCCTCAGTATCTCCTTTAACTTTCTTGTTCTCTTTTTTATTTTTTAGTTTAGCTATTTGTATATTACGCTTAAGCTGAGGGTCATGTTTGCTCTTTCCACTGACCGCAGCTTCGATTGTTCTGACTTCGTATTCTCCAGCAAGGTCCCCATAGTATTTATTATACCGTTTCTTGAACTGCTGAAAGAAATGGACAACGATGACTTTAAGGATGGCATAAATCGGCACACCGAAAATCAGGCCGAATAGTCCCAGGAGGTCGCCCATGACCAGCAGGACTATAATAATAGTCAGCGGGTGAACATTTAACTGTCTTCCCATAACGTTCGGCTCAATCAGATTTCCGTCAACGAACTGAACAACTGCCCAGACGAGAAGCAGCTGTATAACCATCCACCAGGAATCGATCAATGCTATTACAAGCGCCGGGATAAAGGCCAGCGTCGGACCGATATAAGGAATAATAGATGTAAATCCGGCAATTACTGCTAGTACCCCACTAAATTCCAAATTTATTATTGAGAAGCCAATGAACATCATGACAGCAATCGATGTTGCAATAATAAGCTGTCCTTTAACGTAGGCACCAACCTGATCATTTATTTCCGAAGATACTCTTATGAGATCTTCTCTCCATTTTGGCGGGACAATACTCAGCACTGCGTAAAAGAAACGTTTTTCATCTTTCAGCAGGAAAAACAGAATAATTGGGAAGGTAACGATTGTTACTACTACATTCGTCAAACCAGTCATGACCGCCGATAACCCACTGAATCCATCTGATAGATACTGATTTAAGTTGTCTGGTATCGAAGTTACAAAGTCTTCTCCTTCTTGAATAAACGACTCTATCTCATTGCCAAATGGCAAATCTTCCAGCCATCCAGTAACTGAAGCAATGATCGACTGGATAAAGTCAGGAAAGTTTTCTATAAAGCTGGCAACCTGATCTCTAAGCAGGGGATAAAGTGAACCTATTCCTACAACTAATACCCCGATAAGTAGAAGAAATAATATGACTACTCCATATATTCTTTTGACTTTTTTCTTTTCAAGAAAATCGACGAATGGATTAAATAAGTAATACAATAATAAGGCAATAACAAATGGCATTAAGATGTTGGACACAATAACAAATAAAGGGGTGAAAATATAGTCGACCTGGTTAAATATTATCGCCACAATACCGATCAAAATTAGTGTGACTAACGTAAACAGTAAATTGCTTCCCCCAAGAAATTTGATCCATCTTGTTTGTTTCATTCTTATTCCCACTTTCTCCTGATTCTTTATTCTCTTACCTATTATAGTATAGAAGTTTGAAGATATTATCGAGAATTTCACACTATAATTCCTAACTTCTTTTAATTATGTAAAAAATCTGGAAGTCACATAGGGTGGCTTCCAGATTTTCGGTTAATCAATATTTTTCATTGTAGGGAAGAGCAGTACATCACGTATGGAATGAGAATCAGTGAGAAGCATGATCAGACGGTCTATTCCGATACCTAAACCACCTGTTGGCGGCATGCCGTATTCAAGTGCTTCGATGAAATCTTCATCAATATCGTGCGCTTCGTCATTTCCCTGCGCTTTTTCAAGAGCTTGCGCTTCAAATCGTTCTCTCTGATCAATAGGATCATTCAGCTCGCTGAACGCATTGGCATATTCGTGTTTAGCTATAAAGAGCTCAAAGCGATCAGTGAAACGCGGATCTTCTTCATTTTTCTTAGCAAGAGGAGATATTTCCAGAGGATGACCATACACAAATGTCGGCTGAATCAGCGTATGTTCGACAAACGTCTCAAAGAACTCATTTACTACATGACCAAAAGTGGCATAATCGTCGATCGCGACATTATGCTCTTTAGCCAGCTGACGTGCTTCTTCATTTGTATAGTTCTGAAAGAAATCGATTCCCGTTTCTTCTTTGATAAGATCGACCATGTGACGACGATCCCACTTCTTACCTATATGAATTGTTTCATCACCATATGGAATATCTGTAGATCCAAGAACGTTTTCTGTAACCGTACGGATCAGATCTTCTGTCAGGTCCATTACATCATCCACATCATGGAAAGCTGTATACAGCTCAAGCATTGTAAATTCGGGATTGTGCGTCGTATCGATTCCCTCATTACGAAAGACTCTGCCAATTTCATAAACCTTTTCCATCCCACCGACAATCAGGCGTTTCAAATGCAGTTCAATAGCTATTCGAAGATACAGTTCCATATCCAGTGCATTATGATGTGTCGTAAATGGACGAGCAGCTGCTCCTCCAGCTAAATTATGCAGCAGAGGTGTCTCAACTTCCAGATAATCCAGTGAGTTCAGATACGTTCTGATTTCCTGAATGATCCGGCTGCGTTTAGTAAAGCGGTCATAGCTTTCTTCATTTGAAATAAGGTCCAGGTACCTCTGACGATATTTCTGTTCAACATTTGTCAGGCCGTGGTATTTATCAGGAAGAGGACGCAGGGCTTTAGATAGATAAGTCAGTTCCGTTGCGCGGACCGTTACTTCGCCCGTGTTGGTTTTCATAACTGTTCCTTCAATTCCTAGAAAATCACCTAAATCAGCAGTTTTGAAACTTTCGTACTGCTCATCGCCTACAGCGTCTTTTCTGACGTAGATCTGAATCGATCCGTTTTTATCTTTAAGGTGAGCAAAACCGGCTTTTCCTTTGCCACGTTTAGTCATCAGTCTACCCGCTATTTTAACAGTAATTTCTTTTTCTGCCAGTTCTTCTTTTGACTGATCTTCATGTGCTTTATGAAGTTCGTCTGAAAAATGTGTTCGTTCGTAACGTCCGCCAAACGGGTCGACGCCTCTCTCTTTAAGGTCATTCATCTTCTGACGGCGTACCACCAGCTGATCAGTCAGTGTTTCCTCGTTATGTGTATCTTGAGACAATCCTGTCACTCCATTCTATTGACTTTTCTTCAGTAAGGTATTCTTACAGGAAACACGCTTTTTATAGAAACAAGGGGTTCTTCTAAGAACCCGACCTTTCTTTTCCTGTTCTCTTAATACCTGTTATCTGAATTATAGTACCATATCTTTACTCCAGCATAAAGATGATTTCCTGACTTAATTCAGATCAGCCATTGATCCCGTCAGCTTCTTCCATCAGTTCTTCCAGTTCATTCCGGTCGAAATGGTACGGTGTCCGACAGAATTGGCATACTGCTTCCGCTCCGCCGTCTTCATCTATCATGTCATTTATTTCCTGTTTACCTAGTGTAATGATTGCATTTTTAAATCGTTCCTTTGAACAATCACAAGTAAAGCTGACAGGCAAACCGTCAATAATTCGTGCTGATCCATCTCCGACTAGTCGGTCAAGAATCTCTTCTGGAGTTTCTCCCTTTTCCATAAGCTGTGAAACCATAGGTAATTCTGCAATAGCCTGTTCGATTTTATCAATTGTTTCATCTTCTGCATTAGGAAGGACTTGTATCATAAATCCTCCTGCAGCTTTTACAGATTCATCAGGATTAACCAGTACAGAAAGACCAATCGCTGAAGGGACCTGTTCGGAATTTGCCATATAATAAGTGAAATCTTCGCCGAGTTCTCCACTTATTAGCGGAACCTGGCCTACGAAAGGTTCTTTCATTCCCAGATCTTTACTGACTGTCAGCATGCCTTCGGTTCCAACTGCTCCTCGTACATCGATTTTGCCCTGATCGTTAAGAGGCAGGCTGATATGAGGATGCTTGATATATCCCTTTGTCTCACCTTTACCATTGCTGTCGATCAGAAGATATCCGATCGGACCATCCCCTTCGATTCGAACGGTCAGCTTTTCTTCACCTTTTAATGTGGCTCCCAGAAGTGTCGTTCCCACCATCGCACGTCCCAGTGCACAAGTTGCCGCACTCCAGGTGTCATGTTTTTTCTGTGCTTCTCTTATCATATCTGTCGCATCAACGACGTAGACTCTGACCTGATCTTTGTATCCTAATGCTTTAATTAATTTATCTGACACACTATTCACGATCCTTTATTTCAGTATTTACTGCATCTTATTCTTTATTTTACATGGAAAGAAGAGGAGGGCTAATGATACGCCTCCTCTTCTACTTCAGCTGTTATTCTTTCGTTTCGTCTTCAGAAGATTCTTCTGAGTCTGTTGTTTGACTGTCGGACTCATCTGACTGTCCCTCTTCAAACTGTTTCTCTCGTGCTTTTTCTTTTTCTTCTCTTGCTGTTTTTACTTCTTCGAAGGATGTTCCGATTTGTTCCTCTTCAGGATCACGGTCAGCTTCTGCGCTTTCGCGTGGGAATTCAGTCGGCTTCTCTCCTTTTTTAGCTGGCATTTCGCCTTCTTCAAACAGAGACTTGATCTGCTTCTCATCAAGTGTCTCAAACTCAAGAAGTTTCTGAGCGATCAGTTCATGTGAAGCTTTATGTTCTTCAATGATCCGTTTAGCTTCTGCATGTCCTTCGTTAAGGATACGCAGTACTTCCTGGTCGATCTGATAGGCAAACTGTTCAGAATATGCCTTGGATTGAGAATAATCTCTTCCAAGGAATACTTGTCCGCCGCCTTCGTATTGAACCGGACCGAGCAGATCGCTCATCCCGTATTCCGTAACCATGCTTCTGGCAATTTGTGTCGCCTGCTGGAAGTCATTGGATGCCCCACTTGACTGAGAACCAAAGATCAGCTCTTCAGCTACACGTCCACCTAGAAGGCCGACGATCTGTTCGAACAACTCTTTCTTAGTCATCAGGAAGCGGTCTTCTTTAGGCAGCATGATGGCATATCCACCGGCACGTCCACGAGGGACGATCGTCACCTTATGAACAATACGGGCATCACTTAACACCAAACCGACAATGGTGTGTCCGGCTTCGTGGTAAGCAACCATGCTTCGTTCAGTCTCGGAAATGACTCGGTCCTTCTTAGCTGGACCCGCAATGACCCGGTCATGTGCTTCGTCAATATCCATCGCTTCAATTTCTTTACTGTCGCGTCTTGCAGCGACCAGCGCGGCTTCGTTAAGCAGATTCTCAAGGTCAGCTCCTGCAAATCCAGGGGTCTGTCTTGCGATGATTTTCAAATCGACATCCGGAGACAGCGGCTTGTTCTTAGCATGAACTTTTAGGATCGCTTCACGTTCTTTAACATCCGGTCTGCCGACCATGATGCGTCTGTCAAAACGTCCAGGTCTCAGAAGTGCCGGATCCAGAACGTCCTGTCTGTTGGTTGCCGCAATGACGATGATTCCTTCATTACCGGTAAATCCGTCCATTTCAACAAGCAGCTGGTTAAGTGTCTGTTCACGTTCATCATGACCTCCACCCATTCCAGCGCCACGCTGACGACCGACTGCATCAATCTCATCGATGAAGATGATGGCTGGTGCAGTTTTCTTGGCAGTCTCGAACAAGTCACGTACACGACTTGCCCCAACTCCGACGAACATCTCAACGAACTCAGAACCTGAGATCGAGAAGAAAGGCACGCCGGCTTCACCCGCTACTGCTTTCGCAAGCAAGGTCTTACCTGTACCGGGAGGCCCCTCAAGCAGCACACCTGCTGGAATTCGGGCACCCAGATTTGAGAATCGCCTTGGATCCTTAAGGAATTCAACGATTTCAACAAGTTCTTCTTTTTCTTCGTCTGCTCCTGCAACATCAGAGAAGCGGACTTTACTTGTCTTGGCATCCGTTTCTTTAGCTTTGGACTTGCCGAAGTTCATGACCCCGCGTCCACCGCCTGCTCCGCCACCTTGTCCAGCCTGACCCATCATAAAGTAGATGAATCCGATGAACAGAAGCATCGGCAGGAATGTAAACAGAAGACTGGTCCAGACACCGGTTGTCGGCTCTTTGATCGACACAATATTAACATCATTTTCTCTTGCTAATGAGAACATTTCATCAACGACACTGTCGTTAACTAAAATATGAGTGGTAAATCGGGAAGCCTGCTGCTGATCAAGACTACCGAACAATGTGACATCCTGATCCTGTTCAACTTCTACTTCCTGTCCTTCTCGAAACTGTCCTCTTATCTCATATACGCCAGCTGTAGGCTGGACCTGAAATTCTTCTATGCGATCATCTTCCAGAAATTCGATAAACTGGGTTGAACTAACCCCTTCTGAAGCCTGATCTCCACCGCCACTAGTCGCCCAACTTGCAATACCTATAACTGCAAGAAACACGATGACGTAGAAGAATCCACTCTTAAAAAATCCTTTCTTCATGTCATCCTCCATCTATCAACTGATTTTGATTGTGATCCATTTTAAGGTTACTTACTTAAAATAACATACCATATCATGTTACCATACTTGACCATTTTTGGCTATGAATTTTGTTTGATGATTCCATATACTAGTTGTTTCAGCATTGAAAATCCATACTTCTTTCACAAGTCAGTTGACTACTGGTAGATTTCAGGCTTAAGCACGCCTATGAATGGCAGGTTACGGTAATTTTCAGCATAGTCCAGTCCGTAGCCCACTACGAATTTGTGCGGCACTGTAAACCCTACCCAGTCGGCGTGAATATCGATTTTGCGGCCGGACGGCTTGTCCAGCAGGGTGACGATTTTGACCGAAGCTGCTTTACGGTATTTGAAAAGATCTTTCAGGTAAGCCAGAGTACCTCCAGTATCGATAATATCTTCCACGAAAAGGACGTGTCGGCCTTCGACGTTTGTATCCAAGTCTTTCAGGATCTTGACTTCTCCAGATGAGACCGTTTCATTTCCGTAGCTTGATACATCCATGAAGTCGATTTCCAGGTGTATATCCATTTTTTTGATTAGATCTGCCATAAATGGCAGAGCACCTTTAAGTACACCGACCAGCAGAGGGTTTTTCCCGTCATATTCCTTGCCAAGAAGCTCACCAAGTTCCTGAACTTTCTCCATAATTTCCTCTTCAGATATCAATATGCTTTCAATTTCATTTCTCATGTCATGATCTCCTTTTCATCTACTCTTTACTTTTAAAATTACATTCTTTCATATACGAGTACGTAGCTAATTGTATCAGTTCTAGGGTCCAGTGACAATGCAGATTCCTTAAGGTCAACGACCCATAAAATGCGACCTGTACTGTCTGTCACGACCCAAGCCCGCTCTCTGTCTTCTCTCGGTATTTTCTGATCTATAAAAATATCTTTCACTTTCTTTGTTCCAGTCATTCCCCTGACAGTCATCCTGTCTCCATTGTGTCTGTGACGTATTGTCAATGGGGTGCTCTGTAACGGAATTCCAAGATACAGATGTCGTTCATTCTGACTTGATTCCCTGGACCGGAATGATTCATAGGTGATCAACCCCATCGAGCTGCCGTCCTCCAGTTCGATCCATTGACCGACTGCCAGTTTCTTCTCATTTTCATTTTCGCTTTCGATCTCATACCTGCTGTCAGACTCTTTTTTTCGAATCATGCAGCGATCGTACATTCTCTCTGCAGTCAGCCCCCCCGGAAGATCCAGTGTCGTATTAGGACTAGACGCTTTCAGCCAGTCAATGATCATCTGTATGTGCTTGTGCCCGAGAGTGTAGGACTGCTTTCTGGACCACTGTTTGATTCCACTGCTCAGTACCCGTCTCTGCAAGGCCTCATCCGCCTGTCTAAGAGCAGGAACCATGATGTACAGAGTGTCATTATCAAATGATAGTATGTCTTTTTTCCACTCTTCGACACATGGGGCAGAGAGGGACAGAAGACTCTCGATATCTTCTGTAAACCGAATTAGATGATCGTCAACTGCTGGATTTTCAGATCTGAGAAGCGGTAGAATTGTCTGCCTGTATCGATTTCTCGTAAACTTTAACGATGCATTGGACTCATCTTCAGCCCAGAGCAGCTGTCTTTGTTCTGCGTAGGATAGCAGATTTTTCTTGGTAAATGGCAGTAGTGGCCTGACTATCGTAACTATCCCGTCAGATCGTTTAGCTGATATACCTTTCAGTTCTTCCAGCGCACTGCCTCTGACCAGCTTCATGAGGATCGTTTCAACTTGGTCATCCTTATGATGGGCAGTCAGAACTGCACGGCTACCCATCCGCTGGGCAATCTCTTTGAAAAAGGAATAACGAATATCTCTTGCCGCTTTCTCGATACCTGAGTCCGGGTGGTCTTCTTTTCGCCAGTGATGGACGTAAACAGGAACAGTGTATCGTTCAGCAAGTTTTCTGACTGCCGATTCCTCATCATCAGAGACCCCTCTCAGATGATGATTGACATGAGCAATTATAATATTCGGTTTGACATCCTCTGGCAGCCTGCCCACCAGGTCAAGGAGGACGACAGAATCAACCCCTCCCGATACTGCGACGATGACCGGTTCGTCAGGCTCCCAGGCCTCGAGCGTTCTAATGTGTCCAGTAAACTTCTGGAGCAGATCCATCTTCTCCCACCTTTCGGACATTAGATACTTCAATTAAAAAGGGTTCAGGGACTCCCCCAAACCCTTTCTCTTCTGATTTAAATGTTAATGTGTCAACTTCTTCTTCCGCCACGTCCACCGCGTTTGTTTTCAGTGTTTCGTTTAATGGAGGTCAAGCGGTCTTCACTGTCTTTCAGGAATGAACTCATTAGAGAGTCGAAGTCCTGTTTTTTCGGAGCTGAGCTGCTTCTTTTATTTGAAGAAGAGCTTGAACGCTCACGACTTGGCGCTTTAGGTTTTGGAGCTGATTCAGCAGGCTTGTCCTGGGCTTTGCGGATAGATAGTCCGATTTTGCCGTCATCTGCTATAGATAAGACTTTCACTGTAACGGTCTGGCCAACTTCCAGTTCTTCATTGATGTTTTCTACATAACTATCTGACACTTCACTGATGTGAACTAACCCTGTCTTGTTATTGCCTAAATCAATAAACGCACCAAAATTGGCAATACCCGTGACTTTACCTTCTACTTTGCTTCCAACTTCAATTGACATATTTTCTATGTTTCCTCCTAAATAATTTGAAACAATTATACCATGCAATTTTTTAAGAATAAAGGTTTATATAGAAGAATCTTGATAAATCACTCTCGATTGTTCGGGTTTTGTCATTCTTCATCCGTTTCTTCTTCGTCAGCGTCCGGATTTTCATCAGTGGCTTCCAGATGATCCGGATTTCGGTCATCCGGGAAGCTGAAGACGATTTCGTTATCCTTTGTCAGATAATACTCGCTTCTAGCCAGCTTGGTTACATACTCTTCATCTTCCAGGAGACCGATATAGTAAGCCAGTTCTTTCTGCTGGAGGTCCAGAGATTCCAGTTCCTGCTGTGCTACCACTCTCTGTTCCTCCAGATCCTGAAGTTTAACATAATTTCTTGCCAGGGTACTTCCAGCCAGAACAACCGGAAGCATGCCTGCTGCGACGATGATACGCATCCTTCTTTTCAGCTTTTTATGTCTTTTATGCGCTCTAATATTTTCCAGGGTCTTCGTTTCTATAAAGTCGTTTTTCATACGGGCAATACGTGGTTTTTTATTTCCCATAGTGATTGCTCCTCCTTCTTCCAATTCAAGGAATCGTGATTAAAGTATACCAAGAATAAGTCGAATGATAAAGATTCTCTGGAGAGGAAACCGGTCCAGAATTAAATTGTAATGAAAAAGACACAATCAGTTCCGCTAAATCAAGCGGTTCTGATTGTGTCTAACTGATCAGTCAGTTGTTGTCAGACTCCTTATAGGTCTCTTCCAGCACAGTATATAGATCTTTTGCTTCATCTTTTTTCGTTGTGTCTTTTATATTATCGACTCTAACTTTCAGTGTTTTGTTTCCGAACTGTATCGTCAGTTCATCTTCAACTGCTACTGAACTCGAAGATTTAGCTGTCTTTCCATTGATCTGTATACGGTCTTTATCCGCAATTTCTTTTGCAACAGATCTTCTTTTGATTATACGTGACACTTTAAGAAATTTATCAAGTCTCATCTCTCAACCTCTTCTCTTCCTGTTTGATTTTCTGCCAGATGGCATCGACTTCTTCCGGCGTGGATGCACTCACACCGTCAAAGACATGAGGGTGACGGCGTCTCATTTTGCGGTTCACACTTCCAAGCACCTCTTCGAATGTAAAGAGTCCCTCTTTTTCAGCTGCATTGGTCTGGTAAAGTATCTGAACAAGGACGTCTCCCAGTTCCTCCATCCAATTATCTATATCTTCCCGTTCGATGGCTTCGATCAGTTCTTCTGTTTCTTCTCTGATGTATTCCACCAGGGAAAGCGGGGTCTGCTCAATGATCCATGCATCCCCATCTTCTCCGGTAACCCTGTCTATATAATACTGCAGAGTGGACAATGACGTGATTTGTTCGTCCTTTGATAAAGGAGGGACATACAGCGACCTTAAATTGAACACGCCGTCAAAACGGTCCATTTCAAATAGCGGCAGCCACTGTACTTTTTCATCAGATGTTCCCGCGCCATCGATAACTGCCACTTGATGATCATCCGGATATTTTTCCATCAGAGTCAATTTGACCTCTCCTGCCATTAAGACATTAAACACCTGCATGACAATGAGGTGCTGACCAGTCTGTACCAGATCATGATTCAGCTCAAAGGAATCAACCAGCTGGAACCCTTCGACCGGATCGATGCGGACAGCTTTGAAAAGATCATCGAGAAAACTTTTTCCGTCCAGGATTTCGACCTTGTCATATTGTTCCAGCAGATCCTTGACCGTCTTCTCAGCAACCATAGGATGACCCGGAACGGCGTAAAGCACTTCCCTGCTCTGTGCTTCTTTTATCAGCTTTTCGACAATCGACTGATAAACCTGACTAAAATCTTTACTATACTGGTCGTAGAGGTAGTCCATCGATTCAAAGACGAGTCCTTCTTCTTTCATTTCGTTCAGGGCAGGATGGTCCGATGTTCTGACGATTATCGACTGACTGCTCATGAGCCTCTCATATACACTCAACGGCATCTGCCGCTTTTCTCCAGGTCCCAGCCCGACTATAGTGATGGTGTGCATAACTGCCTCCTTATGATGATGTATTGCCAACTGCTTGATGCTGCCTGCTCCGACAGCATCAGGCAGCATATAAAATTCTTTGTTCATTGCAGACAATTCGTCTCAGTTCTGGACGGATACTTCTCCTGTCTGACCGGATTATTTCTGTGGATCAGCTGACTGTTTCTGCTGTTCCTCTTCTTCTCTTTTCTCTTTTTCAATCAGATACTCAGCTGTATTTTTAGAAAAGAGAACCAGCGCATCCAGCCATTCATTGACAGACGTCAGTCTGGTCAGCTTAAATGCGACAGTCAGTTTCTCCTCTGCCTGCATATCTGTTTTCAACGTGATCGGTTTAAGCGCCTTGAACACTTCAGGAAGTGGAAGACGCGTCGTTCCGGCCTTCGAGAAGACGACAGTCAGATTGTTTCCATCACGCTTAATCAGTTCTATTAGCGCCTGTTCACAGTACATCTTGAGCAGACCTACTGAGAGCAGATCTGCGACTTCCTGAGGGTAGTCCCCAAAGCGGTCGATCAGTTCATCCTGAAGTTCTACATAGTCCTCATCGGAAGAAAACTGTCTGATACGCTTGTACAGCTCGATTTTCTGACGTTCATCCTGGACATACGTTCCAGGCAAGTAAGCATCGACCGACAGATCCATTTCCACCACCGTTTTCTGGTGACGCTTGTCCCCGCGTTTTCGTGCAACTGCTTCTTCGAGCATCTGTGAATACAGATCAAATCCGACACTGTCGATGAATCCGTGCTGTTGCTGCCCTAAGAGGTTACCAGCCCCACGTATGGCAAGGTCTCTCATGGCAATCTTGAAACCTGATCCGAGTTCGGTAAAGTCCTTGATCGCCTGCAGCCTCTTTTCACTGACTTCTGTCAAAATCTTGTTCGGCTGATGCATGAAATACGAATAGGCGATTCGACTGCTCCGACCGACCCGTCCCCTCAACTGATAAAGCTGGGACAAGCCCATACGGTCAGCATCCTCTACAATAAGCGTATTGACGTTAGGGATATCGACTCCTGTTTCGATGATCGTCGTTGTGACGAGCAGATCATACTCTCCCTGTATGAACTGGTATAGAATGTTCTCCAGCTGAACTTCTGTCATCTGTCCGTGCGCATGCGCAATACGGGCTTCAGGAACGAGCTGCTGGAGTTCGTCTACCCGCTGCTCGATCGTGCTGACACGGTTGTGCAGATAGAATGCCTGACCGCCTCTAGCCATTTCTCGTTTGATCGATTCAGCTACCACTGCCCCATTCATCTCCATAACGTAAGTCTGTACCGGGTAGCGGTTGGCCGGCGGAGTTTCTATCACTGACAGATCTCTCACACCCAGCATGGACATATGAAGAGTCCGGGGAATAGGGGTGGCCGTCAGCGTCAGTACATCCACCTCGCTTTTCAGCTGTTTCAGTCTTTCCTTGTGCTTGACTCCGAAGCGCTGCTCTTCGTCTACAATAAGCAGACCCAAATCCTGAAAGACAATATCTTTAGACAGAACCCTATGCGTTCCGACGACGACATCTATGTGCCCTTTTTTCAGTCCGTCGACAGTTTCTTTCAGCTGCTTACCTGTACGGAAACGGCTCAGCAGTCCGATCTCCACAGGAAAGTCAGCAAATCGTTCCAGCATAGTATTGTAATGCTGCTGAGCCAGAACGGTAGTCGGCACCAGAAATGCCACCTGTTTCCCGTCCTGAACTGCTTTGAAAATGGCACGCATAGCTACTTCTGTTTTTCCGTAACCGACATCTCCTACGATCAGGCGATCCATAGGCTTGTCTTTTTCCATATCTTTTTTCACTTCACGAATCGAGCGAAGCTGGTCATCCGTTTCTGTGTAAGGAAACGCATCATCGAACTCCCTCTGATAGGCATTGTCTCTGGAGAAGGCATAGCCGGTTCTCTGCTCTCGTTCAGCATACAGCTCGACCAGCTCATCTGCTATGTCTTCAACCTGAGAGGCTACTTTTTTCTTCGTCTTCGCCCAGGATGTGCCTCCCAGTTTATTCAGTTTGGGGGTTTTCCCTTCTGAAGACACATACTTCTGGAGGAGATTCAGCTGTGTCACAGGTATGAACAGTTTCGATGAATCCTTGTACACAACACTGAGGTAATCCTGATGCACCCCACCGATTTCCATGGTTTCCATGCCCATGAACTGACCGATCCCATGATTGACATGCACCACGTAGTCGCCTTTGTCCAGTTCAGAGTAGCTTTTCAGTCTTTCAGCATTCGACAGATTCTGTCTTCTCGGTTTCTTTTTAGGCAGTCTGTTGAAGAGCTCTTTCTCTGTCAGTACCGCAATTTTTTCATGCGGAAGCTCAAATCCCGTCATGACACTTCCACTGATGACCTGGATAATGCCTTCTTTTAAATGATCCCTGTCCGATAAGGTACTCGGAATCTCAAAATTGAGAAGAGTCTGATGTACTTTTTCCGCCCTGTCTTCACTTTCTGTCATGACAATGACAGTATACTCCTGTTTCACCCAGCGGTCCATTTCCGTCTTGACCAGGTTCATCTGTCCAAAGAATTTCTGCATCGTCCGATACTGAAAGGCATGGATGCTGTCCAGTCGGAGTCCTTTCATTCCTTTCTGGAACAGTGAGAAATAAAGCTGATTCAGTTCTGAACCTTTGAGTGTGTCTCTGAAATTTTTCGAGAAGGACTGATTGATGAGGATATTCCCCTGAGTTAACTGGGATGTAACCCATTCACCCTCCTCTTCTTCCAGTCTTGCTTCGTTTTCAAGTATACGTGGGTATTCATCCATGACAACGATCGCATCATCCGACGCATAGTCGATGAGGGTCGCTTTATTCTTATACAAAAGATCCGCATATCTGACCAGCTCTTCGCTGTAAGTTTCGTCTTTGATCGTATCCATGATATCCCTGACTGTCTCATTCAGATTAGTCTGCTGGTGTTCGTCCTTTGTTTTTTTCAGTGACGAGGCCAGCGCTTTCTCAAACCGGGTGATGATGGCATCTTTTTCCTCTATACAAAGTAAAGTATCTGTAGCAGGGATGATTTTTACGGTTTCAATATTCTGTTCAGACCTTTGAGTGTCCGCATCAAAGTACCTTAGTGAATCGATTTCCACATCAAACAGCTCAATTCTGACAGGCTTTTCTTCAGTCAGCGGATACACATCAATGATGCCGCCTCGAATGCTGAATTCTCCAGGAGCGGATACTTTCTGCTCCCGCCTGTAACCCATCTCGGCAAGTTTCCGCTGGAGCTGCTCAAGCTCTACTTCATCTCCGATAGAGAATAAAAGCTCTGCCTGAGCAAAGAGGACCGGATCGGGAAGAAGCTTTCTTGCCCCGGCCAGAGAAGTGACCACCACTCCCGGTTTATTTTTCAGCATGAAATCTAGAGCCTTGACGCGCTCTGCCCGGGATTCCGGAGAAGAGACGGCCATTTCAGCATGGATCATATCGTCCACTGCAAACAGAAAGAGCTGGTCATCAGGAATGAGACCAGTTAAATCGGTTATGAGCTGATTGGCATGATAGACATTTTGAGTGACCACGACGATCTGTCTGGATTCTTCTTCAAATAATGATTTGAGCACTAATGTCCGCGCCGATCCTGCCATTCCAGTTATGAGGTGCTTCCTCTTTTTTCCCATTTGAGAAAACAGTTCTTTAACGGATGGTTTCTCACTAATTAATGTGTGTAAGTCTGCCACGCTATTTTCTCCTTTTCTATAAAATTCATTTAGTTGAATTGTGTCATTGTGTCAGTAAACGAATGACCCTCGACCCAGTATAAAGCGGCATCGGCTGCTTTCTTCACTGAAAGAAGCACCTCTTCATGCGTCGATTTGTGAAAGGGACTCAAGACATGAGAGACGACTGACTGATTCTCGTATGGGCGTCCGACACCAATTCGGAGACGATTGAACTGTTTCGTCCCGAGATGATCGATCATACTCTTGATGCCATTATGTCCACCGGCGCCACCCTTCTGTCTCAACCGGACTTTACCGATCGGCAGGTCCATATCATCATAGACGACAACTATGTCTTCCTCACTACAGTCATAGTAGTCCAGCCACTGTCTCACTGAACGTCCCGATTCGTTCATATAAGTCTGAGGCTTGATCAGGATGACCTTTTCAGTTCCGACCATCCCTTCTGCATAAACTGATTCAAAGTTGGACTGGTTGAATGTCCAGCCTCTTTGAAAAGCTATTTCATCTAATGTAATAAATCCAATGTTATGTTTAGTCTGAGCGTATTTAGCTCCCGGATTGCCTAACCCTATTATTAATTTCATATTATAGAAACTCCTTAACGTTTTGTACATGCAAAAAAAGCTGAACGATACTGTCGTTCAGTTTTTTATTTATTCTATTGTACCATGTTTTGAAGTCACTTTTCCCTCTGGTGATCAATCAAGTTTTTTTAATGAATGTCTCCTGACATTTAGGGCAAGTCACCCGCAGTTTCTTCCTTCCTCTCGGGAGACGGATCTGCTGTCTGCAGTTAGGACATTTAACGACTTTATACGCTTTTCGCTGAGCCCACCTGTTTCTTAGTTTCCTTGTTCTCAGTTGAACGGTCTGCTTGACAGATAAATATTTCTGAAGTTCTCTATAACGATTCGCCTTATCTCTGGAGAGAATCCGGAGAAAACCATACGCCAGCAGGGCAACCCCCACAGCCGATACCCAGACCCCTCCGATAAAGTTAGCCAGCATACCGAAAACCAGGCCGGCAGCCATCAGTATTTTTGAAAATTCATCGAAGCCATAGCGACCAGTCATGTAAAACAGAATTTTCTGAAGCCATTGCATATTAGTCATTCCTTTAATTTGCTGTTATTTCATCAATTATACTATAGGAGTATTAAGATTATATGAAGATTCCTACAAAAAACCAGAGGCTTCCCTCGCTCAAGAGAAACCTCTGGTTTGAATTGTTTAAAATTATTCTCCAGGAGCTAAGATGATGATATTTTCCCATCGAACAAGTTCTTCGACGTCGCCTTCATCTCCTACTTCATACAATTCTTCTTCTGATACACCGACTTGGAATTCCTGATCAGAATCTGTAGCTTCAACTGTAAAGCTGAATGCTCCATCTTCAACTGCAGGTGTTTCTACGACTTCGCCGTCCTGAAGAACGTAGGCATAGACGTCTCCTTCTCCCACAGCTGAACCGTTAACTGTAGCTTCTCCGTCTTCAGGTGTGAATACATATCCTTCCTGAGACCAAGTTCCACCAAAGATTTCCAGCTCGATAGGCGCTGTGAAGCCAAGGTCGCTTCCGATACCATCAATGATATCATGTGGGCTTTGACCGTTGCCGCCATCTTCATCAGTGTCGTCTTCTGGTGTTTCTTCTAGATCTTCAACCTCAGCATCGTCTTCTACTTCTTCATCGATGTCTGGTGTCGGACTTGGATCTCCATCTGTATCACACGCAGCTAGTGCAAGTGTAGATACAGCCAGCAAACCTAATAGTTTTTTATAACTCATTTTGTACATTCCCTCCTAATATATTACATCTCTTTTATAATAAGAGATAAATGGGATAGAACTATCTATATAATTTCGCTCATCGTTATCATACCACAATAAAAAATATATGACAATTTTTTTACATATATTTGTCAATAAATCTTTAATGTTCTCTAAACCTCCAGAACATGCAGTTGACTATACTGTCCGCCCTCCTTATTATATAAGAGCTGTACCGTGCATCCATGATTAAAAGCTCTCGCCCGCATCCAGCAAAACGACTATACCAATCAGAAAAAATAATCAGTAAAAATGGTTGACTTTTAACATATTTGCTTTTAATATTATTATGCTTGCATAAGCAGCCATTACACCGCAACATGACTAACAACTATACCACTTAAAAAAAGTGGGCTAAAACATTTAATCTATAAGAAAGCAGGGATACACATGTGTGGAATCGTTGGATACATTGGATCGAAAGACGCTAAAGAAGTACTATTACACGGACTTGAAAAACTGGAATACCGGGGCTATGACTCTGCCGGGATTTATGTCATCAGAGAACAGAATGACGGCCATTTATTTAAAGAAAAGGGCCGTATTGCAGCCTTACGAGATAAAGTCGACGGATCGGTCGAAGCTAATGCCGGAATCGGACATACCCGCTGGGCTACTCATGGTGAACCTAGTGTACGCAACGCCCATCCTCATCAGTCAACTAGCGGTCGCTATACCATTGTACATAATGGTGTGATCGAAAATTATCAGGAAGTAAAAGATGCTTATCTTGAAGATGTTGAACTGGTCAGCGAAACTGACACGGAAATCATTGTTCAGCTGATCGCCTGGTTTGCAGAAAACGAAGGTCTGGATACACTTGATGCCTTCAAAAAAACCATCGTGACCCTTGAAGGTTCATACGCCATTGCTCTGATCGACAAGGAAGATCCAGATGTTATCTATGCCGCTAAAAACAAGAGTCCTCTGCTTCTAGGTAAAGGAGACGGCTTCAATGTTATCTGTAGTGATGCAATGGCTATGATCAAGGAAACGAATCAGTTCGTAGAATTAATGGACAAAGAAGTTGCAGTCGTGACTAAAGACAGTCTGTCCATCGAGAACTTCAGCGGCGATATTATTGAAAGAAACCACTATATCGCAGAACTGGATTCCAATGACCTTGAAAAAGGAACCTATCCTTACTATATGCTTAAAGAAATCGACGAGCAGCCAGCCGTTATGCGTAAGCTCGTTCTGAAATATCAGGATGAAGAAGGCAAGTTGTCCATCGATCCTGAAATCGTCATCACTATGATGAACTCAGACCGCATTTATATTATCGCGGCCGGAACAAGTTATCATGCCGGTCTAGTTGGCAAAAAACTTCTGGAAGAGATGACGAATATTCCAACAGAAGTGCATGTATCAAGTGAATTCGGCTATCATACGCCTCTGCTTCCTGAAAAACCATTTTTCATCTTCATCTCTCAAAGTGGGGAAACGGCAGACAGCCGTCAGGTACTGGTCAAAATGAATGAACTGGGTCATCCGTCTCTTACTGTGACAAACGTGGCCGGTTCAACATTATCCAGAGAATCCAACTTCACTCTGCTTCTGAATGCAGGTCCGGAAATTGCTGTAGCTTCTACAAAAGCGTACACGGCTCAGATTGCTGTTCTGGCTATTTTATCTGAAGTGGTCGGTATAGAAAAAGGTCTGATCGATGAGCCGACAATGATTCACGATCTTGGCATAGTTGCAAATGCTATGCAGACGCTCGTTGATGAAAAAGACGTGATCGAAGAGCTTGCATCTGAATACTTGAGCATCACACGCAATGCGTTCTACATCGGTCGTGGCATGGACTATCATGTCGCTCTCGAAGCTGCACTTAAGCTGAAAGAGATTTCCTATATCCAGACAGAAGGATTCGCTGCAGGTGAATTGAAACATGGAACGATCGCTCTGATTGAGAAAGGTACACCAGTTATTGCGATCGTGACTGAACAGGCTGTAGCCGGACATACCCGCGGCAACCTTCAGGAAACACGTGCACGCGGCGCTCATACTATGGTCATTTCAATGGATGGACTGGACCGCCCGGGTGACCACATCGTGATTCCTAAAGTCAATCCACTGCTATCAGCTTTAGTCAGCGTCATCCCGACTCAGCTGCTTTCATACTACTGCAGCCTGCATCGTGGGAATGATGTAGACAAGCCTCGTAACCTGGCTAAGTCAGTAACTGTTGAATAATCATACTGATAGTGATCTAAAATAATCTAATGCCCCCTGCGAGCTGTCCATCAGACGGTATTGCGGGGGTTTTACATATAGTCTTCCAGTTCGTTAACCACCGACGTGTTCTCGCAGGAGATTCGGTCAGTTCATATGAGTTTGCTTCCTTACTTCTCTGTTCGACATACTCACAGGACTCTTTACCTGTAGTTTGCAATACCTCTCAGATTCTGATCAGCTCGGATAGTTCTGCCCCCAGTCGTACCGAAACTGTTCAATGATGCCCATCCTCCATTATTTCTTCTAAAAATCGAAATAAGAAGAATACCTCTATTAATCTTCACTTTCAACTCTGTGGATAAGATGTGGATAAATACAAAATCATTCTTTCTAATTACGTCTACATCAATAAATGTAAAAAAACGGGCCCTTTTAAGGTCCGACAGACTTTTCTAAGTCTGCCTTCTCTTATAAGGATCCCGCTTTTGTATGCTATTATCTTATTTTAACAGAGCTGTCCATGATTCATGTATCCTGTCAAGCATGTCAATAAGTCGCTCGCCGACTTCCTTGTAGGAATCTGTGTCCAGATTAGCGAGTGACACCCGGACTGTCCACTTGCCTGAGCCGAACGCTTCTGATTTAAGCAGCATCAGGCGCTCTTCCTCAGCCAGTTTCGTAACGATATCCGTCATCGTCCAGCTGGACTGGATATACTCTTTGAAGTCTGATCCATACCGTTTATTAAGCAGCCATTCAAAGTCTATTTCACAATAGTAAGCTGTATTATATTCTTCGACCGGCATCATCAGTCCCAGAGAGTTATACAGCAGCTGCCCCCTCTTCTGACAGATCTGAATGACCTCCTGTTTGTAATGGTCTTCAGTGTCAAGCAAGGCATAGAGACTGAACAGCGTCATCATGACCTGCTGTGGCGCAGATAGACCAGCTGCATGGTTTAGCGCTACTGACCGGCTGTCAGCCACCATTCTGTCAATGAAGGAAATCCCTCTTGGGTCTGACGTCAGTGTGCCGTACCGCTCATCAAGCGTCACTTTCTTCTCTTCAGGAAGCTCTTCTAATCTTCTGTCAAACACATTGTCTTTGGCCAGGGCGATCGTTCCGATTCTCCATCCCGTCGCACCAAAGTATTTAGAGTAAGAATAAATGCAGGCAGTATTTTGACACTCCCACAGCTAAAGCAGTGGGATTCTTAAGTGCTTTGTCGAACGCAGGCCATTTCTGTTTTGTTCAAGCCTTAAGTTTAAGGGTGTGCCATCACCCCTCCCATGGCAGAGCCTATAGCT
>NZ_BAAGIQ010000039.1:0-20587 GCF_054658175.1 Alkalibacterium sp. s-m-28 | reverse complement strand
TCGGTCATGACGATGCCCTTAAAACAGCAGCTAGCCGAAAGGCTTACTGGCGAATTTCACGAACTGAAATCATACACCGAGCATTAACAAATAAAAAGTTCGTAGAATGGGGATTAAGAGATTTAATCCATTTGTACGAGCGATAGAGATATTTAAATTATTGAACCGCCGTGTACGGAACCGTACGCACGGTGGTGTGAGAGGACGGTAAATAAATTAATTATTTACCTCCTACTCGATTGTAAACCAGGGTGGGGAAAAGAAGACGAAAGCACCGGTCTTAAGCGGATGTCATCTTGACACATTACTTTGTGAATGGTATAACTTATATGAAAGTGATAATCATTCTCAATTATTGAAGAGGGCTACAATGGATAATACAAAAATAACAGACTGCACGATAATAGGTGGCGGGCCGGCAGGTCTCTACGCATCCTTTTATGCAGGCATGAGGGATCTCTCTGTACGTCTGATTGAAGTGAAAGAAACGTTGGGTGGGAAGCTTCATTTCTATCCGGAAAAAAGAATCTGGGATATAGGGGGCATGCCTCCTACACACGGGGCAGATGTCATGTCTTACCTGAAAGAACAGGGAACCTTGTTCGATCCGGAAATCATACTTAAAGAGAAAATAGTGAATATTGAAAAATTAAAAGAAAACTTATTTAAAGTGATCAGCGAATCTGGAGCATGCTACTACAGCCGGTCTGTAATCATAGCTGTCGGAGGCGGTCTAGTGTCTCCACGAAAACTGGCCATGCATAAAGCATCACATTATGAACAGACAAATCTGCATTACAGAATTTTTCGTATAGAAGACTTCTCAAGAAAAAAAGTTGTCATTGTCGGAGGAGGAAATTCAGCTATCGACTGGGCCAATGAACTGAAAGAAACGGCAGATGAACTTCATCTGATTCACAGAAACGACACCTTTCGGGCGCATGAGTCTCAGCTTAGAAAACTGAAAGAATCAAATGTGGCAATACATTCTTATACTTCAATAGAAACGTTGATACCTGACGATCAGGGAACCGACATTCAGGCCATAGAAGTCAGGAACAGCCAGACTGGTCAGCTGTTTACTTTGTCACTTGATGAACTGATCGTCAATATCGGGTTTGACAGTGAGCCGAATTTCTATCAGGAAAAAACTCTGAAATTGAACTTGAAAGACAACTACTATATTGAAGGAAATACACAGATGCAGACCTCCGTGGAAGGCATTTATGCTATTGGAGACATTGTTGATTATGAAGGGAAAGTCAGGCTGATTGCCGGTGCATTCCAGGATGCCATCAATGCAGTCAATCAGATCAAGTCAACGCTTCTTCCTGCTGAAACTCCTGAAGTTATCATGTCATCTTTTCATAAAGGCCTGCAGGAGAAATAAACGCGAACGAAATAATTGAATCAAAAGAAAAGGGCGTATTATGGAACAGATCAGAAAGGACCAGCTTACAAAAAAAGAGACACAGAAGCGGCTGATGAAGCGACTGAGTGCCCCTCATCCGGCCGCTCTTATTTTAATATCCAGTATAGTAGTGCTGGTTCTGATTATGATTGCTTCTATTTCTATAGGAGTCTCTGATATCGGGTGGCGAGATATATTAGAATCCTTTACCGCTTTTGACTCAAGCAGTACGAGTCACGTCATCATCAGAGACCTGAGGATTCCGCGTATTCTTGCGGCCGCTCTGGTTGGCGCCTTTCTTGCTGTGTCTGGTGTTATCATGCAGGCACTCACACTTAATCCGCTGGCCTCACCGTCCATTATGGGGGTGACATCAGGATCAGCTTTCATGATTGCTGTTGCTTTTGCTTTTCATCCCCAGTCCAGTTACTGGCAACTGATCCTGTGGTCTTTTGCTGGAGCAGGATTAGGGACCGGAATGGTTTTTCTTATCGGCTCCTTCAGTAAACGTGGACTGACTCCCGTTAAGCTGGCTCTAGCTGGAGCTGCGGTCAGCGCACTTCTCCAGTCCATGTCGACGATTATTGCCATCCATTTCAATGTCGCCAGAGACATCAGCTTCTGGTTTGCAGGCGGAGTCGCGGGAGTTCGAATGGAAAGCGTCAGAGTGATCGGCATATTGGCATTTGCCGGACTGATCACTGCCTTCGCGCTGTCTCGGTCACTGACAATCATGGGGCTTGGAGAGGAGATGGCTAAGGGACTTGGAATCAGAATTGGCTGGATCAAGTTCGTTTCAGTTCTTGTTGTCTTGATTTTAACTGGTGCAGCCGTCTCGATCGCCGGTACGGTCGGATTTGTCGGACTGGTCATTCCTCATGTTGCGAAAAAAGTCATGGGAATGAACTACAGATGGGTCATACCAGGCTCTGCTGTCTTCGGCGCTGGTCTGCTTGTTCTTGCAGATATTGCAGCTCGAACGATCAATCCGCCTTACGAGACGCCTGTCGGGGCCTTGACTGCACTGATCGGTGTGCCATTTTTCCTTTTACTGGCTAGAAAAGAAGGGAGAGGCTGAAATGGATCGATCAAAGCAATCGTCACCTTATAAAGATAAAGCGTTCAAGCGAAGTGCCTGGCTCTTTCTTTTTCTAATCTGTCTTTTAGGCGTTCTCGTCATGGTCAGTCTGGCGTCAGGCTATATGGCCTTGACACCAGCTGATATCTGGTTGACAGTTACGGGCGCCGGTACAGCTTCCCATGAGCTTCTCCTGTATCAGTTCCGTCTCCCGCGCATTGTACTGGCCGTACTGGTGGGAACTGGAATGGCTACGGCTGGTGCTATTTTTCAAGGCGTCACTCAGAATAGCCTGGCAGACCCTGGGATCATCGGCATCCATTCAGGATCAGGATTTTTTGCTGTTCTATACCTTTATCTTTTGACTTTGAATCAGGATCAGCCACCCGTATGGCTAAATGCTGGCCTGCCTTTTGCAGCATTTATCGGAGGCATCTCAGCTGCCATACTTATTTATGTGCTTGCATGGAAAGAAGGGGTCACGCCGATTCGACTGGTTCTGGTCGGTATCGGAGTAAATGCCGGCTTTTCTGCGGCTCTGCTGCTTGTTCAGCTTAGAATGAGTGAAAGTGACTTTAACAGGGCACTGATCTGGCTCTCAGGCTCAATCTGGAATGCTTCCTGGGCTGCTGTCCTGAGACTGCTTCCGTGGATCCTGATATTCATCCCTTTATCTTTGTATAAAGCCAGAGTGCTGTCTGTCATGCAGCTCGGTGAGGAGATGGCTGTAGGACTAGGCACAGCGATTGAAAAAGAACGGATCAAGCTGCTGACCATAGGCGTTGGACTTTCCGCAGCAAGTGTATCAGCTGCCGGGGGCATCGCCTTTGTCGGCCTGATCGCTCCTCATCTGGCCAGAAGGCTGGTCGGAGGAAAGTTTCAGCGGCTGATTCCTGTATCAGCTGTGACCGGAGCCATTCTGATCGTCCTGTCCGATACATTGGCACGTACAATACTTGCACCATCTGAAATACCTGTCGGCCTGATTGTCTCTGTAATCGGTGCCCCTTACTTTATTTATCTATTAATAACTATCAAAGAATAATGGAGGAAATATGATGAAAAAACTAGTTTTAGGTACATTATCACTGACTTTACTTCTGGCGGCCTGCGGGAACAACGAGGAAGATACTGAACTGGATCCGGCTGATGGAACAGATGAAGCAACAGAAGAGGTACAGGAAAGTGGAGGCCCGCGTGTTCTGACAGATGGACTGGGGAACGAAGTAGAAATCCCGGAAGATCCGGAAGCAGTGCTTGCTTCTTATCTTGAAGACTACCTTACAGCACTTGACATCACACCTGTTGCGCAGTGGTCGATCAATGATGGAGAGGGCGTTCAGTCTTATCTTCAAGACGATCTGGCTGATGTGCAGACGATTCCGTATGATTTACCTTACGAATCCGTCATGTCAGTTGAACCTGATTTGATTCTTATCCGTGATCAGATCGAACAGGATATGGTGGACCAGTACAACTTGATTGCACCGACTTATGTTCTAAATGCCAGTCCAACAAGCTGGAGAGAAACAATGAGAGAAATCGGTACGGTTCTGGACAGAGAAGACGAAGCAGCTTCAGTTATCGAGTCTTACGATGCCAGGGCTGAGGAAACAGCGTCTCTAGTTCAGGAAACTGCAGAAGGTGAGTCAGCCGCTGCGATCTGGATGATCGATACGAGTCTGTTTGTTGTTCATCCCGAACGTTCGAGTGGCTCTGTCCTATACGGGGATGCGGGGTTTGATATTCCTGATGTCGTAGATCAGCTGTCTGATGATGCAGACTGGTCTGCTGTTTCACTAGAGGAGCTGGCTGAAATGGATGTTGATCATCTCTTCCTTATCTCAGATGCTGAAAGCGAACTCATGGAAGACCGGTTGTGGCAGAATATACCTGCTGTCGAAAATGACAATGTATACACATTTGACTCGCAGTCAGCCTGGTTGTATTATGGACCAATAGCTAACGAGCAGGTGCTGGAGCATATTGACAGCAGCCTGCAGCAGTAAAATATATTAACTAATAGTAAAGGAGGGGTGGGTAGCGTGTCACGGATATCTACAGATGACTTGTCTATCGGGTACGGACGTCAACTGATCGTCGACGGGCTCGAGCTGACGATTCCGGATTCAAAAATCACATGCATCATTGGACCGAACGGTTGCGGGAAGTCGACGATTCTGAAGACAATTGCTCGACTGCTTAAGCCATCAAGCGGGTCTGTACTCCTCGACGGAAAAGCTATCCATCAGCAGTCCACTAAAAGTATCGCCAAAAAAATAGCCATACTGGCTCAGTCACCGCATACGCCTGAAGAAATGACAGTCAAGGATCTGGTATCCTATGGCCGGTCGCCTTATCAGAAAGGATTTGGGCAGCTCTCAGGAAAAGACTGGGAAATGATCCACTGGGCACTGAAAGAGACAAATTTGCTGGAATACGCGGACCGTTATGTGCATGCCTTGTCAGGTGGACAACGCCAGCGCGTCTGGATCGCAATGGCCCTTGCTCAGGATACGGATATCCTGCTGCTCGATGAACCAACGACCTATCTGGATCTGGCGCATCAGCTGGATGTGCTTCAGGTGCTGGAGAAACTGAACCGGGATCAGAACAAG
Source organism: Alkalibacterium sp. s-m-28 (assembly GCF_054658175.1). Classification (NCBI taxonomy): domain Bacteria; kingdom Bacillati; phylum Bacillota; class Bacilli; order Lactobacillales; family Carnobacteriaceae; genus Alkalibacterium; species Alkalibacterium sp. s-m-28. Next base: position 15,480 of record NZ_BAAGIQ010000039.1, on the reverse strand, counting down.
ACGATCGTTATGGTTCTGCATGACCTGAATCATGCATCACGCTTTTCAGACTATCTCATCTCGTTAAGAGACGGAAAGATCATCAAAGCGGGTAAACCGTCAGAAGTTATGACCAATGGGGTGCTGAGAGACGTCTTCGATATCGATGCTCAAATCGTTCAGGATCCATCAACAAAAAAACCAGCCTGCCTGACCTATCACTTAATATAAATAATCATGAGGGAATCTTCTTCCAAAAAGTAAGCTTATCTTTGGAAGAATGATTTCCTTTTTGTTATGGTAAGATTGGAGATAAAATTTAAAGGAGCGATATTAATGAACGTATTGATAGTCGGAGCAAACGGTCAGATCGGCCGTCACCTAGTCGATATTCTTAAAGAAGAAGGCAAGCATAAACCAGTAGCTTTTGTCAGAAAAGAAGAACAAGTGAAGGAGTTTGAAGACAAAGGCGTAGAAGCCAGGCTGGGTAATCTGGAAGATTCAGTCGACAAAATTAAAGAACGCATGACTGACATCGATGCTGTTGTCTTTACTGCCGGTTCTGGAGGCAGTACAGGTGCAGACAAGACCTTGCTGATCGATCTGGATGGGGCAGTGAAAACAGTCGAAGCGACGAAAGCAGCTGGAATCGACCGGTTTGTCATGGTCAGTGCCTTTAAAGCAGATGACCGTGATCAATGGAACGAAGAAATCAAACCGTATTATGTTGCCAAGCATTACGCTGATATGTGGCTGATGGATTCAAGTCTGAACTATACGATCGTCCGCCCGGGTATGCTGGAAAACGAAGACTCAATCGGAACGGTAACAGCCAGTACTGATATCGGTACACCAGATGACTTTAGTATCCCTAGAGTAGATGTGGCTAAAGTGATAGCAGCCAGTCTTGATACGGAAGCAACCTACAAAAAAGCATTCGACCTGGTCACTGGTAAAGACGAAATCAGTGATGCACTGACCAAATTATAAGCCTATAAACTGCGTAGTCTAAGGATAGACAGCAAGGGAACAATCAGCGTATGTTCCCCTTTATGATAATGAGGGATCAGGATGTCAATGATTTCGATAAAGTGCAGTCGGTCAATGTTCTTGGCGTGTTCCTGGGACTGAAGCGGCTGCTGGGGTCTCTCCGGCGGCTGCTTTTATTACATAGGAAAATTTTTTTGTTGGTGGTATACTGTAGTCTAGATTAAATAGTTTGTTTGAATGAGTTATACAAAGGAGAGAATTAAATATGAAGAAACAATTAAAAAAACTGATGGCTGCAGGTATCGCATTGACTGCATCAGCTGTGCTGATGATGCCTTCTGCACAGGCTTCTGAAGGCATCGACACAAGCGTTGTCAACGAAGCATGGGGCCTTCCCACATATGTCCATGGCGGCGGGTTGAATGATGCCCAGATCGAAGAAACGGCTGACCTTTTAGGCATAGACAGCATGGATAATGTAGCCAGCGTTGCTGTAACAGGTGAAGACCTTCAGAACTATCTGGGTACAGGCTCCGGGAATACGGCCAGCATGATCTCATCTGTTCTGGTCCAGAGGGAAAATGAAGGACATGGTGTCAATGTTATCAACAAAACCCCGGATAATATCACTCAGATTACTGAAGAACAATACAGCAATGCAGCCATTACTGCCGGAGTAGAAGATGTGACCATCATGGTAGCCAGTATCCGCCCGGTGACTGGCGAAAGTGCCTTGACTGGAATTTATAAAGCGTTCGATGTAAACGGTGAGGAACTGGATCAGGACCGTATGAAGGTTGCACAGGAGGAACTGGAAACGACGAATCAGATTGCTCAGGAAAATGCGGATGAAGAGGAATTCGACTCCAGCCGTCTGGATCAGGCAATTGTTGAAATCAAGCAGCATTTGGCAGAACTACGGGACCGTCAGGATGAACTGGCTACGAGGGAAGAAATCGAACAGATCATCAATGATGCATTGGAAAACAATAATCTTCAATCTGTGATTTCTCAGGATCAGGTTGATCGACTCTTGGCATTCTTTGAACGCTATCAGCAAACTGGGGCGATTGATTCAGCTCAAGTCAGACAACAGCTGGAACAGTTGTCCGGTAACTTGCGTGATCGTTTTGGAGACGCTTGGCAGCAGGCAGAAGACAGCGGACTAGTCGATCAGATCGGCAACTTCTTCAGACAAATCTGGGAAGCAATCAGAGGCCTGTTCAACTAATTATTTACCAGATATTGAAATTATAAGCTTTAAGCTCAGCGTGTAAAGAGAACGATCTCTTTCTTAAGCTGAGCCTGAGGCTTTTTTTTTGATTGGAAGAATTGAGCTGTACAAAACTGACTAAGGGGGGGATAAGAATAAAGAAGACCAAAATCTCTATACCCATACAAAAAAGCCGCTACTACCTTTTTAAATAGCAGCGGCTTTATATTTAGATAAAAAATCACACGAGATTGATCAGGAAGTATTTTTTCTTACCTTTACGGACGATGATGAAGCGGTTGTCGTAGCTGTCTTTTTCGCTGACAACGTAATCAACGTCTTGTATTTGGCTGCCTTTCAGACGAATCGCTCCATTTTTTATATCTTCACGAGCCTGGCGTCGTGACGGCTCGATGCCTGTAATGTCAACCAGTAGTTCGACAAGATTGTGTTCACCCTTAGCAGCTTCAGATGAAGGGACATCTTTAAATGTCGTAGCGATCTGATCGGCTGTCAGGTCCTGAATGTCACCTGAGAAGAGAGCCTGTGAGATGCTGATTGCTTCATCCAGCGCCTCCTTACCGTGCACAAATCGTGTCATTTCTTCAGCCAGTGCTTTTTGAGCAGCACGTTTATGCGGCTCGGTCTCCACCTGCTCCGCCAGTTCGTCGATTTCATCCTTGGTCAGGAAAGTGAAGTATTTCAGGTATTTCACAACATCTCGGTCATCTTGATTGAACCAGAACTGGTAAAATTCGTATGGCGTGGTTTTATCCGGATCGAGCCAGATCGCTCCGTCCGCAGATTTTCCGAATTTGGTCCCGTCAGCCTTCAGTAATAGAGGAATTGTAAGGCCGAATGCCTTAGCCTCGGCACCTTCTTTTTTCCGGATCAGGTCCAGACCAGCAGTAATGTTACCCCATTGATCAGATCCGCCGATCTGCAGCTGGACACCCTCATTCTGGAATAGATGTAGGAAGTCGACTGACTGAATAATCTGGTAGCTGAATTCTGTAAAGGAGATACCGGTGTCAAGTCGGCTGGACACGACATCTTTGGCCAGCATCGTATTGATGTTGAATTCTTTTCCGAAGTCACGCAGGAAATCAAGGAAAGACAGACCGCTCAGCCAGTCGTAGTTGTTAACCAGCTTAATACCGGACTCTTCTGACCCTGCTTTGAAAAGCTTGCGCATCTGAGCACTCAGCTTATCTGCATTATCCATGATTTTATCCATTGTCTGAAGGACACGTTCAGAATTACGCCCGCTTGGATCTCCGATAGACCCTGTTCCACCACCAATCAGAATCACCGGTTTATGACCGGCAAGCTGGAATCGTTTAAGGATCATGAATGGGATCAGGTGGCCGACGTGCATGCTGTCACCTGACGGGTCGATTCCGCAGTAAAGGGCAATACTTTTCTCTTCAGTCAGGGATTTCAGCCCTTCTTCATCTGTCTGCTGGTTGATGGCTCCGCGCCATTCAAGTTCGTCTAGTATAGTCATTTTGAATCTCCTTTAATAATGTATTCTATTGGTCTAGATGATTGAAACACCATGTATAGTGTCAGTTGAAAATGGATGTGCTGCCATAGCTGTCATCCAGTACTCTGAATAAGTGCCAATATCGTTCACGTACCATACTGATGCAGTAAACCCCAAAATGAAGAATATCGTAATAATCATGGGTTTTGAACATAAGCAACCTCCTTAAATTCAAGTATCAGCTAAATAAAGATATAAAAAAAGCCCCACAAAAAGCCTATGCTTCATGTCGGGACGAACAGTGCCGTGGTACCACCCAGTTTAAAGTAGAAAAATCCACTTTCACTCATTCCCATAACGCCGGGATGCGTCTCTAGTGAGAGTGCTCCTAGGTGTAATTCGTGCCGTTCGTCCATACGGGTTTTCACCAGCCACCCGTTCTCTGAAATTACTATGAAACAGAACGCACTACTGTGCCTATTCATCGCTGAAATATTATAGTGGTCAGTATAAAGGATATAAAGGGAATAGTCAATATACTCATTTAGCTCATATCCAAAAGACAGGATTTTATGTTTTTATTAATAAATGTAAAACACTTAAAACTGGCAGATCATTTCTGGTATGTTAAAATATAGTTATGTTAGACGAGGAAAGGATGACTGCGCTTGGTAAAGAATAGAACAGAAACATTCAAAATGGAAACACACCCCCTGGCACCGGATGAGTCCGTTGTAACCTGGGAAAATTATCGGTTTACTGTACTTACCCCTGCAATGATCCGATTAGAACATCACCCTGAAGGGATTTTTGAAGATGAGGCAACTCAGACAGTCCTGAACAGAGATTTTGACACGCCCGAATATAATTTAAAAGAAACAGATGAATATATTGAAATCATCACCTCACATGTTCACCTGATGTTTTACAAGACCGAGGGTGGCTTTACACGAAATAATTTAAATATTGAAGCAATAGGTAATTACAGTCTGTACCACAGTACATGGTATTTTGGAGATAAACCTGATACCCTGAAAGGGACGGCACGAACCCTGGATTTCGCTGATGGAGCTATTGAACTGGAAGAAGGACTGATGAACAAGGACGGTTTTTCAGTTTTTGATGACAGTACATCTATGCGTCTGACAGAAGACGGTTGGGTAGAGAAGCGTCCGAAGAATGTGACTGACATGTATTTCCTAGGCTATGGTCGGGATTACCTAGGTGCCCTGAAGGACTATCATTATCTGACAGGAAAGACGCCACTCCTCCCGAGATACGCATTAGGGAACTGGTGGAGCCGTTATTACCCATACAGTCAAGACGGATACAAACGTCTGATGCTCGAATTTCAGGAAAGACAAATCCCATTTTCAGTGGCTGTCATCGATATGGACTGGCATGTGACAGATATCCCACCGGAATACGGATCAGGATGGACCGGTTACACTTGGAATACTGAACTGTTCCCCGATCCGGAAGAATTTCTGACTTGGCTCAAGGATAATGGCATGCGCACAACACTTAATCTGCACCCGGCCAACGGCGTCCAGCCATTTGAAGAAATGTATGAACCAATGGCTAAGGAACTCGGCGTCAATGCTGAAGAGAACGAGCCCATTCGGTTCGATATCGCCGATCCTGAATTTCTAGATGCCTATTTCAAGTATCTGCACCATCCTCATGAAGAAATCGGGGTAGATTTCTGGTGGATCGACTGGCAGCAAGGCAGTGTGACAAAAGTTGAAGGACTGGACCCACTGTGGATGCTCAATCACTACCACTTCCTTGATCATGGGCGAAACGGTAATCGTCCGCTTATTTTCTCAAGGTATGCAGGTCTCGGTTCACACCGTTATCCAATCGGTTTTTCAGGAGATACTGCCGCAACATGGGATTCTCTTCACTTCCAGCCTTATTTTACAGCAACAGCTTCCAATGTAGGCTACAGCTGGTGGAGCCATGATATCGGCGGGCATATGGGCGGAATCAAAGACAATGATCTGTTCGTCAGATGGGTCCAGTTCGGCGTCTTCTCCCCAATCAATCGTCTGCATAGTCAGAACGGGGAATTCAGCGGGAAAGAGCCATGGAGATATGGACAGAAAGCGGACCGCATCGTGACAGATTTCATGCAGCTTCGCCATCGTCTGGTTCCTTACCTGTATACTATGAATGTATTGAATCACTTTGATGACTTTCCGTTGATCAGACCGATGTATTATCACTATCCTTGGAAAGATGAAGCGTATGATGTACCAAATCAGTATTACTTTGGTACTCAGATGATCGTCGCGCCGATTACGACACCAACGAAAGATGATCTGCGGTTAGGAAAAGTGAAAGTCTGGCTGCCTGAAGGAAAATGGTACGATTTCTTTAACAACCGCAGCTATGAGGGCGACCGCATGCTTGACGTGTACAGACCGATGTCCACTTTCCCTGTATTTGTGAAGGCTGGGGGAATTGTTCCGATGGATCAGAGTCATCAGAATCATATAGACAACCCTGAGAATATGGAAGTCAGAGTTTATGCCGGAGAAGACGGTAATTTCACATTATATGAAGATGATGGACTAGGTCAGGGAAGCGAAGCCGCTACAACTAAGATGTCTCTGAAATGGAAAGAGAATGGAGACGAGTGGGCAATGTTCCAGATCAGCAGTCCTGAAGGGAATATTGATGTCCTTCCGAAAAACAGGCAGTTCACTATATCACTGATAGGATTTAAATGCACTCGAATGCCTGAAGTCCATGTCAATGATGATAAAGTGGAGGCCGAGGTGACACGACAAGGAAAAGTTACTAAGATCGTGATCCCTGAGCAGCCGTCTGATGCTCAGTACACTCTATACTTTAAAGGAGTGGAACTTAAGAAAAACGATATGCACGGAGAACTCTTCCGATTCCTGGACCGTGCTCAAATCGAAGCAAGTGAGAAAGAGAACATTTACAGTACGATCGTCAAAGGTAAATCGAGTGGGAGAGTAATCAGTGCACTGCTTGCTCTGGATATCGATCCGGACCTGATGGAAGCAATCAGTGAAATCGTCTGGGCAAATCCTGATGATGTCAGCTGAATGAAACAGATATAAAGAAAAGAAGTCATTCTTCTTTCTGGGTATAGACCAGAGAAGAATGGCTTTTTCTTTCCATAATCATACATACACAAAGCAATACGTGATACAATAATAAGGAAGTAAAAAGGAAAGGGAACGGCTCAGATGACTAAAATCGTATTTTTTGATATAGACGGAACATTAGTGACTAAACGTAATACCATCCCTGAATCTGCAAAGAAAGCCATCGATCAGCTGAAAAAAAATGATGTCATTCCTGTGATTGCTACAGGACAGGCACCGATTCTCATTGAAGAAATCAGACAGGAGCTCGGCATCGAAAGCTATATTGCAATGAACGGTCAGCTTGTCATGCATGAAGGGGAAGTGATTTTTCATAATCCTATTCAAAAAGAGACTGTAGATCGTCTGACTGAGAAAGCAGTGGAACGCAAAAACGGGATCATTCTCTGTGGAGCGAAGGATATCTTCAGCAACTCGATCGTTTCTCTAGCTAAAAGAAGTTCTGTGTGGACAGTTCTTAAAGGGCTGGGCAAGATCATACCAGGACACCTTCAGTTGTCGCTGTTCAAGCGTCTGATCAGAAAACCGCCTAATCCAGAAGAATATGAAGGTAAGCCGATCTATCAGGTTATTTTAGAAACATCCATGGATGAAGAGAAGCATTACAGTAAAGAGTTTCCGGAGCTGCATTTTGCACGTTCCAATCACTACACGGTCGATATTATCAGTGAAGGGATTTCCAAAGCTGTAGGAATCCAGAAGTTTCTGGAGAAGCTCAACCTCAATCAGAAGGATACCTATGCTTTCGGAGACAGTCCGAATGACAAGGAAATGCTGGACTACGTCAATACAGGGGTAGCGATGGGCAACGGCTGGGATGAAATAAAAGAGGCCGCAGGTCATGTGACAGCACCAGTCGACCAGGATGGGATAGCTAAAGGATTAAAACACTTGGGTCTGATCTAAACCTGAACTTTTAGAGCGATATGAGCTGTGCTATACTAATCAAGTATACATGAGGCCTGACGATGCCTAAGATAAATCTAAAGGAGGACATTCACTTGTCTGAACGCCAAACTTTTTATATAACAACACCAATCTATTACCCGAGTGGAAATCTTCATATAGGTAATGCCTATACAACAATTGCCTGTGATGTGCTGGCCCGATTTAAACGTTTAAAAGGATTCGACACGTATTACCTGACTGGAACAGATGAACACGGTCAGAAGATCGAAAAGAAAGCTAATGAGAGAAATCAGACCCCACAGGAGTATGTGGACGAGATGGCAGAAAGCATCCAGTCTCTGTGGAAAACACTGGATATTTCTAACGATCAGTTTATCCGTACGACACAGCCAGAGCATAAAACGGTGGTAGCAAAGATATTTGAGAAGCTTCTTGAAAAAGGGGACATCTATCTTGGGGACTACGCTGGCTGGTACTCTGTTTCTGACGAAGAATTCTTCACTGAAACACAGCTGACGGAAGTCTTTAAAGATGCTGAAGGTAATGTCACTGGAGGCATTGCGCCGAGTGGTCATGAAGTGGAATGGGTCAAGGAAGAGTCTTACTTCTTCAGAATGAGCAAGTATGCTGACCGTCTGCTTCAGTACTATGAGGAGCACCCTGAATTTATTCAACCTGAATCACGTAAGAAAGAAATGATCAATAATTTTATCAAACCGGGACTTGAAGATCTGGCTGTGTCCCGTACGACTTTCGACTGGGGAGTGCCTGTTCCTTCGAACCCTAAACACGTCATTTATGTATGGATTGATGCGCTGACCAACTATATTACAGCTCTGGGATATGACCCGGATTTAGGCGGATTTGATGCCCAGCCGGAACAGTTCAGAAAATATTGGCCTGCAGACGTGCATATGGTCGGGAAGGAAATCGTCCGATTCCATACGATCTACTGGCCGATTCTGCTGATGGCACTGGATCTTCCTCTGCCGAAACAAGTATTTGGTCATGGCTGGCTTCTTATGAAAGACGGCAAGATGTCCAAGTCCAAAGGGAATGTGATTTATCCGGAGAAACTGGTTGAGCGCTATGGCGTCGATGCAGTCCGTTACTATCTGATGAGAGAAGTGACGTTCGGCAGTGACGGGGTGTTCACTCCTGAAGACTTTGTATCCCGCATTAATTACGATCTGGCAAATGACCTAGGTAATCTGCTCAACCGGACCATTGCCATGATGAATAAATACTTTGATGGACATATCCCTGCTTACAAAGGCGATGTCACCGACTTTGATGGTGAATTGAGACTGCAGGCACTGGAGACGGTCAATGAGTATGACCTGAACATGAATCAGATGCAGTTCAGCTCAGCCTTGCAATCTGTATGGAAACTTGTTTCCCGTACAAACAAATATATTGATGAAACTCAGCCCTGGGTTCTGGCAAAGGATGAAGAAAAGAAACATCAGCTTGAAAGTGTCATGACTCACCTGGCGGAAAGCTTAAGAGTCACGGCGACTTTGCTTCAGCCGATCCTGCTGAACACAGCTAAATCTGTTGCCACACAGTTGGGACTGGACGAGTCTGACCTGACTTTTGATAAAGTGAATTTCGAACACTTCCCGGAAGGCAGACAAGTTGTTTCTAAAGGAGAGCCGATCTTCCCTCGTCTGGATGTTGAAAGTGAAGTTGAAGAAATCAAAAGCTGGATGGAAGCCACAGTAGAAACTGAAGAAGAAGAGGCATTTGACCCGGAAAAAACTCAGCTTACTTCTGTAAAAGAAAAGGAAATCAAGTACGATGTTTTCGATAAGGTCGAGCTGAAAGTAGCCGAAGTCATTGCTGTAGATAAAGTTGAAAATGCAGACAAGCTGCTGAAATTCAGGCTGGATGCAGGCGATGAAGGCGGACACCGTCAGATTCTGTCGGGCATTGCTGAGTTTTATCCTGAACCGGACAAGCTGATTGGTAAAAAAGTTGTGATCGTAGCCAACCTGAAACCACGAAAGATGCGTGGAGAAATCAGCCAGGGCATGATCCTGTCAGCTGAAGATTCTAAAGGCAACCTGACTGTTGTCGATGCGCCGGCACATATGCCGAACGGGTCTGTCGTAGCCTGATCTGACAGTCAAAAATTCCAGTAAAGCGGTGAGTGATCAACCTGCTTTATTGGAATTTTTTTGAGGATAGTGTATTCTGAACAGGATGACAGACAAAGAAGCATACAGGAAGGATAAATGAGATGTTATTTGATACACATACACACATTAATGTAGATAAATTTAAAGGTGAAGAGAACGAGATAATAAAAAGAGCCCATGAAAACGGGGTAGACCAGATTGCGATTGTCGGATTCGATTATCCGACGATCGATAAAGCCCTGGAACTGACTCATAGGCATGATGGGCTTTATGCCATTATTGGATGGCACCCTACTGAAGCTGGGACATACTCTGATGAAGTCGAAGCATATCTGATCGACAGGCTGTCGGATGAGACCGTTGTAGCCATGGGAGAAATGGGTCTGGATTACTACTGGGATACTGCTCCAAAATCCGTTCAGCAGGATGTGTTTCGTCGTCAGGTCCGTGTGGCAAAAGAGCTGAATCTACCGATCAGTATCCATAACCGTGAAGCGACTGAAGATACGTATAAGGTGTTGAAAGAGGAACATGCCGGTGATACTGGCGGAATTATGCATAGCTTCAATTTGGATACCTATTGGATGGAAAAATTTCTTGATATCGGTATGCACATCTCTTTGAGTGGAGTCGTCACCTTTAAAAATGCACCGGAAGTCAAGGAGGTCGCCCGGCATGTCCCGGCAGACAAACTGCTTGTTGAGACGGACGCCCCATATCTTGCTCCGATGCCGAACAGAGGCAAGCGGAATGAACCGGCTTATGTCCGGTATGTAGCAGAAGAAATTGCCTCACTTAGACAGATGCCCTTCGAAGAAGTTGCTCGACTGACCACTGAGAATGCACGTGATTTATTCAAACTGAAGGGGTAGCCGAGTGAAAAAACTGAAAGAGATTATAGTTGTAGAGGGCAGAGATGATACAAAGCGTCTGAAAATGTCTGTTGATTGTGACACGATCGAAACCAATGGATCGGCAATCAACGACCTGACCCTTGTTCAGATCGAGCATGCACACGAAACGCGTGGGGTCATCGTCTTTACCGACCCGGACGGTCCTGGTGAACAGATAAGGAAAATTATTTCTCAACGGATCCCCGGAGTCAAGCACGCCTTTCTGACAAGAGACGAAGCAAGAAAGCAGGGAAAGTCCCGTGAAAACATAGGGATCGAACACGCTTCCGTAACCGCCATAAGAGAGGCTCTGGACAAGGTAGTAGAAGAAAGAATTGATAATGCCCCAACCGTAACAAAGTCTTTCCTGATCAGACACAACCTGATCGGGACATCCGATGCCCGCCTGCTGAGAGAGAAACTGGGGAATCGTCTGCGCATAGGCTATACTAATGGAAAGCAGCTGGAAAAACGGCTGAATATGTTCGGGATTACGGAAAAAGAGGTAGCAGATGCACTTGAAGAGATTAGAAAGGAATCATCTCATGACTGAATATAGAGAAATAGCAACGCCTGTGAGAACAGCAGAGATACTAAGCAAATATGATCTGTCCGCCAAAAAAAGCCTGGGGCAGAATTTTATTGTGGACACGAATATCCTCGGTAAAATTGTCAAGGCTGGAAAAGTCACAAAGAAAACAACGGTGATCGAAGTCGGTCCGGGAATCGGAGCGCTGACCGAACAGCTTGCAAAGAAAGCCAAAAAAGTCATAGCTTTTGAAATTGATGACCGGCTGATTCCTGTCCTTGATGATACCTTGTCTGCTTATAAGAATATCGAAATAATTCATTCTGATGTCCTGAAAGTGGATCTCAAGGCATTTGAAGCAGACTATCTGAGCGAGGCAGAAGAAGTCGTTCTCGTGGCTAATCTCCCGTATTACATTACAACACCGATCATTATGCGTTTTCTGGAAGCAGGCATGCATATTGACCGTATGATTATGATGATGCAGAAAGAAGTAGCCAGCCGCATATCGGCATCTCCGAGTACGAAAGCCTATGGATCGCTGTCGATTGCCGTGCAGTACTATATGGATGCAGAGATTGCCTTTACGGTCCCTAAAACAGTCTTCATGCCCCAGCCGAATGTTGAGTCGGCCATCATCAAGCTGACTGAAAAATCGACAAGGCTGACCGATTTGAAAGACGAGCCCTTGTTCTTCAGACTGGTCCGGTCTGCGTTTGTGCAGAGAAGAAAAACATTATGGAACAATTTGACAAGTGTTTTAGGAAAAGATGAACATACGAAAGAGATTATTGCTAAGGCTCTCGAACAGGCTGAAATCGATCCAAAGCGAAGAGGCGAGACACTCGACATAGACGAGTTTGCCCGACTGGCAAATGCGTTGTCTGACTTGAATCTTGTATTCGAGGATAAAAAATAGTACGCTTAACAAAGAAAAACTCATGACACAATTAAATACGTTGACCCTGGGAGAGTTCTTGGCGGATAGCATTCCGTGAGTAGTTCTGAAAGTGGCGAATAAGCCTTATCCCTAACAGATCGTACTGGTCTGTCGTTACCTGAACTGGATGATACCAGCGGAGGGAATGGGTGAAGTATGATAAAAGATATGGGGCTTGTGGCCAGTGCGGCCCAGTCCAGTGTCTATACTGACACACAGCTTATTCTGTACTTTGAAAACCCCCGGCTATGCCGGGGGTTCAGGATAGCTTTCAGCGTGGGGTCAAAAAAAGCCTCACTTCATGATAAGATAAAGTTGGTTTCCCGACCACTTACTCAAATCATTGAAGGAGGCGTCCCATGAAGGACAAGAACAGTTTAGCACATTCACAATGGAGATGTAAGTATCACATCGTTTCCGCACCCAAGTACAGAAGACAGATAATATATGGCAAGTATAAACAGAGCATCGGTGAGATTATCCGAGAACTTTGTCAGAGAAAAGGAGTGGAAATACACGAAGCGAATGCGTGCAAGGATCACATTCATATGTTAGTTAGTATCCCACCAAAGTTGAGTGTATCTCAGTTCATGGGGTATTTGAAAGGAAAAAGTAGCCTGATGATTTTCGATCGACATGCCAATTTGAAATACCGATATGGGAATCGAAAGTTCTGGTGTCGGGGGTATTTTGTCGACACAGTCGGTCGAAATAGAAAACAGATCGAAGAGTATATTAGGAATCAGCTTCGAGAAGACTATATGAGCGATCAACTGACATTATTCGAAGAATATGATCCGTTCACCGGACATAAGAACAAGAAAAAATAAACGATTCTTTTAGAATCAGTGAGTAAGTGTGGTGCATAAGGGAAACCCACTCAGTGGGCCTTTCAGGCCGAGGCCGGTAAGAGAGGCTTTCAGCCGCAGAGCAAACCACCAGTTCACACTGGTGGTTTTGATTCATGCTGCCTTTCTGCACTTCCGCCTTGATGAATCCAGTTAAGGGAAGTGTTTTTTTGCAGACAAAGAAAGGAAGAATGAAAATGAACAAACGGACACTGGCCCTTGTTTTTACTGCCCTATCCATTGCAATCGGTTATATTGGAGGAAGTCTGATCATCATTCCGCTGGGATTCGTCAGAGCTGCACCTTTTCAGCATTTTATGAATATTATTGTCAGCTTCCTTCTGGGGCCCTGGTACAGTCTCGCGCAGGCATTTGGTGTTTCTGTATTGAGAAACATAACAGGAACAGGTTCACTGCTTGCTTTTCCAGGAAGCATGATTGGAGCGTTTCTGTCAGGCTATCTTTTCAGAAAAGGAAAGAAATTTTATCTTTTAGGAGCAGGAGAACTGGTCGGTACGGGTATTTTTGGTGCACTGGTGAGTTACCCGGTGGCAAGACTTTTTCTTGATGCGGAGGCTGCCTTATTCGGATTCGTTCCGGTGTTCTTCATCAGCGCACTGATTGGAACCATTGCAGGGGTGATCCTCGCATATCAGATGAAAAAGTCCAGCGCCTTTTCCAGACTCCTTTCTTTACAGGACAGGGAGAAGGAACGGTAAATCCGAACATTTCACCAGTGCTGTTCTCATGGAATTGTAGTTAAAGTATTAATGAAAACTATGAAATAACTTTTATTATAGGGTTCTCTTAGCTCATTTATTTTTAATGATTTAAGGAAATCCTATCTTTATTTTTAAAGTTGGCTTACAATTTTCGTCTTTTTGTGGTATAGTATAGTTAATACTTTGTGAGGTGAGTCGATTATGCCAACTACTTTAGCTAGCATCAAGAAAAACTTGGACAGTCACATTGGAAAAGAAATTACTCTGATTGCCCAGGCGGGAAGAAAGAAAACGACAGAACGCAAAGGGATTTTAACTGATACGTACCCTGCGGTTTTTGTTGTAGAACTCGATCAGGACGAGAACGCCGTTGAACGCGTCTCATACAGCTACACGGACGTACTGACACATTCAGTCGAACTGGAATTTGAAGATGAAAGAGAAGTTATCTTAAACTAGTTACAGATTGTAGTATAATGTCACATTATACTACTTTTTTTATACCCTGAAACAGCCCGTGAATGAGGAGTTTTCCTCAGTATAAAGGTTTTTCTTTTTAAAATATTGCCTAACTGTTCTACAATAGAGAAAGAATCAGACTTTTCATGAGGAGGGATGTAATGGAGGAATATGAAAAAGCCCCTGCTAAAATCAATGTCTGTTTAAATGTCTTGAGCAGGCGTCCGGATGGCTTTCATGAGATGGAAATGGTGATGACACCCGTAGATCTGGCGGACAGGCTGACTTTTAAATTGACTGATGAAGCTGTCACTCTGGATTCTTCGAGTTCATTTATGCCGCTTAATGAAAAGAATATTGTCTACAAGACTGCGCTTCTTCTGAAACGCACTTATGGAGTGAGATATGGTGCAGATATCTTTATTGATAAGCATATCCCGATCGCAGCCGGTCTAGGGGGAGGCAGTGCCGATGCGGCAGCTACTTTAAGGGCCCTAAATCGCCTGTGGAGACTTAACCTGACTCTTGATGAGCTGGCTGAGCTGGGGGAACAGATCGGGTCGGACGTCCCTTTTTGTGTATACGGCCAGACCGCTTATGTAACTGGGCGAGGCGAAAAAGTTGAACCCCTTCCTTCTTTTCCTCATGCCTGGGTTATTATAGTCAAGCCGCCAAAAGGCATATCCAGCTGGACTGTTTTTAAAGATCTTGATGTTGCTAATCTGCCTGTTTTCGACGTGAATGAAATGAAAGAGGCCGTGATACAGTCAGATTATAAGCGCATCATCAAAGCAACCGGAAATGCACTGGAAGAGAAAGCTGTTGAACAAAATCATATGATAAAGGAAATCAAAGAAAAAATGAGCAGTTTCGGTGCAGATACTGCCTTGATGAGCGGAACAGGGCCGACTGTTTATGGGCTGACACAAAATCTTTCCAAAGCCCGTCGCATAGTCAATGGGCTCAAGGGATTCTGCAAGGAAGTGTACTTAGTACGTACGATCAGTTGAAAAACGGTTCAGACAAGACTCTTTTTTTCACACTCGAAAAGTTAGAATGACTAAATTAAGAGCTGGGAAAAAACTCCCCTAAAATGAATACATCCCTCGACCGATTTTGAGAAAAAAATGGTCGAGGGATGTTTCTTTTTTAAAGACAAAATGAGCCCCACCGGCTATAATTGAAGTACCAACAGAAATTATAGGAGGGGCTCACTTTGTATCAAAAT
>NZ_BAAGIQ010000038.1:0-20707 GCF_054658175.1 Alkalibacterium sp. s-m-28 | reverse complement strand
ATAAAATCTCCACCGAGATTGTCAAAAACCACGACATAATCGGTATCGAAGATTTGTTGGTAAAGAATATGATGCTCAATCGAAAATTAGCTAAATCCATCTCAGAAGTAAGTTGGGCGGAATTTCGTACTATGTTAGAATACAAAGCCAAGTGGTATGGGAAAGAAATAATCGCTGTCGCACGGAACTTTCCTTCAAGCCAACTCTGCTCGGGATGCGGCTACCAAAACAAAGCCGTTAAGAATCTCGCTGTTCGCAAATGGGAATGTCCAGAATGTCATGCTCATCACGACCGGGATACTAACGCAAGCATAAATTTAAACCAGGAAGCATTGCGTATTTTAACTTCCAGAACTGTAGGGACTACAGAGTTAGCCTAATCAATATCCGACCAATAGGTGGGAGTTCTTAGGAATCTCCATCTTCAAAATCCCTTAGGATTTAAGGTGGAGTAGTTCAATAAATCCTCTTGAGGAATAACGCTGTTCCAGATAGTATTGATCATTTCAACAGTCGATTGAGGAAGATCAGAGAAGTAGGTGCTGAGTTCATTGTAATTCGATTTTAAACGATTGCGACGTCCTCGGTCCGTTTTCAGCTTATCAGCTCCTTTAATCGACTCGGAAAAATGAGTATGGACAAACTGCTTGATGATATTTTCTTTCTCTTCAAGTAGACGATTCTGAGCATCGATGACATCATCTCCTTCAGCTACCAGGAAAGAATGATTCTGAGTCAAACTGACCAGGGTTGATAAAGACTCTTCAGCCTCCTGAAGTCTCGGGAAAAAGACATCGGCATTATTAGTGTCTGTCAGATGGCGCATGGACTGGTTATAGTTATGAAGGCATGATCGGGCTTCATCTTGAATAGCCAGCATTTCTTTCACAGTATATTGTTCAGTAATTACGGTGCGAGTGATTATCTTAGTATCTGAAGAGTCTTTTCTGATGACCCGTCGGATCCATTTTTCCACTGGGTTTCTGACAGGAACTGTTTCCTGCTTTTTCTCTTTTTTCGTATATCCAATAGCTTGTTCACTTTTAATAGAAGAGTTTTTCGTAGAGGTGTCTGATGGTGTGGACAGTTTAGATAATGGATTGATTCCCACAGTAGTTTTGTTATAAATCTTATTATAGACGGCTCGTTTAGGATTTTTCACGTACCCCATACCTTTTTTCCCATACAAGGGATTTACTGAAGATTTTACTTTACGTTTAATCTTTCTAGTCGTTCGAGCTTTAATGGTTTTTTTCAGGCTCGGTTTTCTTACACCAAATTTCATACAGCCCCTCCTTTTAGTTGTTACAATATTAACCTTAGCATATTGTTGGTGAGGTGTCAGTATTACTCATAGGATTATTAGAGAAGTATTCCATTTTCATTATCAAGTTGCAGTAGCGTATACTTAAAGAGATCAATAAAGTATCTAGGAGGTGCCAATAAGTGTTTACTCAGAAAAGACTGACGGAAGCATATAAGAATGCAAAGAAAATGTACTTCGACGATTATTCCCGTATTGTGTTCATGAGCGATGCCCATCGTGGGGATGGAAGTACATCTGATGAATTTTTAAAAAGCAGAAATTTATTTGTACATGCATTGAATGAATACTATGAAAATGGCTATACATTTTTTGAAGTTGGGGATGGAGAAGAACTGCTTGAGTATTCAGAAATGGAGCATATCAAAAATGCTCATACGGATACATATCAGGCCATTAAGAAATTTTTCGATAAAGACCGTTATATACGTATATTCGGCAACCATGATATCTATCTGGATAATCCCAAGTATGTTAAGAAGAATCTGTTTATCAACTATGACGAATATAGTGAAGTGTTCTATGATTTTTTAAAGGGGATCGAACCCCAGGAAGCTGTTATCCTCAAACATCGTAATACAAGTCAGGAGTTGTTTGTCCTGCATGGTCACCAGGGGGATGCACCAAATGATCAGTTCTGGTTCTTTACTATGTTGTCAATCAAATATTTCTGGCGTTTTTTCCACCGGGTAGGAATCAAGAATCCGGCGAGTCCGGTCAAGAACGTGACCAAACGTCATAAGATCGAACGTAACTACAGTAAATGGATCGAAAAGCATCGGCGTGCACTGATATGTGGGCACACGCATCGCTTCAAATTTCCGAACAACAAACAGATCCCCTATTTCAATACGGGCTGTGGTATCTATCCGGCCAGCATAACTGCTCTGGAACTGACAGAAGGGATGCTGCGGCTCGTCCGATGGAAAGAAAAAGTTGATGAGAATGGGGTTCTGCACATCAAGAGAGAAACAATGAGAGGACCTGAACCGGTTGAAGCCTTTGATATCAGGAAGCCTAAGGAAGTAGTCGAATATCTTGCCGAGGTGAAAATTCAGAGAACCAAGAAAACGAGAGAAACCAGAGCCGCATTTAGAGAAGAAGAAATGGAAAACGATAATGAAGGGTAAGTTGATCACATTTCACAAGCATTAAGTAGCTGCCAGATGATTGACTTGATAGTGTAAAAGAATTATCAGATAATTAAGTTGAAGGATAAAAAAATAATGTTATTCTTAGAGATCTAATCATTCTACTCCTGAATATTTCGTACGTAATCTCACAATAGTTGTTAGAAAATTAAATTTGATTATAATCGTAAAATTTGTGTAATTATAATCACGTACTAGGAGGAATGGGTTATGACACCAAATATGGTGGGGTTTAGTTTTCTGTTGATCGGGGTGTGTCTGATTATCGGTAAAGTTGTGCGCCTGCATACGAAATGGCTGCGCAATCTGTTTTTACCCAGTTCGATTATCGCAGGATTTATTGCCTTGTTTTTAGGTCCTGATGTTCTGGGACGGTTGACGTCTCAATTTCTGGAGCAGGGATCCATGTTTTATAATGGACTGATGCCTGGTTTTATTCTCGATGTGTGGCGTCATCTTCCAGGGATGTTCATCAATATCGTATTCGCCGCTCTTTTCTTAGGCAAGAAAGTCCCTGGTGTCAGAAAAATATGGGATGTCGCAGGTCCTCAGATCGTAATGGGACAGGCTGTATCATGGGGACAGTATGTTATAGGTCTGCTGCTTACATTGCTTGTGTTGACGCCACTATTTGGTATGAATCCGCTGGCTGGAGCACTGATCGAAATTAGTTTTGTAGGTGGTCATGGGACAGCTGCCGGATTGGCCAGCACATTTGAAAACCTTGGCTTTGCCGAAGGTACAGACCTCGCTCTCGGTTTAGCTACAGTCGGTATTTTAGTTGGGGTCGTTGCAGGCATCATCATCATCAATATTGGATACAGAAAAGGCTTCGCTAAACATGTCGGAGGGAAAGAGTACTATACTGAAGAAGAAAAAGAACGTTTAGGTGAGTCTCACGGATTCGAGATGGAATCTCAAGTGAAAGAAGCCAAAGCGATCGAACCACTTGCCTTTCACTTGTCACTTATTGCATTTGCAATAGTGATCGGTTATGTCCTGCAGCAAGGTCTTATCCTGCTGGAAGCCAGTACATGGGGAGCGTGGACAGATGTAGTCTTATTCCCTTATGTGCCCCTGTTCCCGCTCGCTATGATCGGTGGAGTCATCGTTCAGATGTTCTTCGATAAGCTAGATATTCATATGTATATCGATCAGAACCTGATCAGCAAAATATCCGGCTTTGCTCTGGATGTGCTTCTTGTATCTGCGCTGGCTACATTATCTCTGCAGGTCATTGGAGAAAATATCCTGCCGTTCCTCCTGCTGGCAATCGTCGCTACAGCCTGGAACGTCTTTGCATTCCTGTACCTCGGTCCACGGATGATTCCCGAGTACTGGTTTGAAAGAGGACTTGGTGATTTTGGACAGGCAACGGGTATGACAGCGACCGGACTTCTACTGATGAAAATTGCCGATCCGGAATATCAGACTCCCGCGCTGATGGGATTCGGCTACAAACAGATCCTGTTTGAACCTTTCGTTGGAGGGGGACTGGTGACGGCTGCATCACTGCCGTTCATTTACCAGTTCGGTCCAGTGGTCTTCCTGATTATTTCGACCGTCATTACCGTGTTCTTCCTGATCTTTGGGCTGATTAAATTCAATCCGAAAAGAAAAGGAAAAGTCCAAACAGCTGAACAGAGTAATTAAAACTTAAGAAAGATTAACCTCATCTATGGAGTAAAAGCCTGCTCTTATCCGGATGAGGTCTTTCTGTGCACCTGTCAGCTCGACCGTTTCTACTGTTTTCAGGAAGGAAATGATCAGATTAGGTCAGATTTGAGCTTCTCAAATCTTCTGATTATAAAATGCTTCAAATAGTACGGAAATGTGACGATTTTCTGAGAGACTGGTCACGTCAGGTCACTTAAGGAATGTAAAAGTCGAAAATAGGTGTCTAAATGGCAGCTCATCAACAATTAGAAGCAGCGAACTACAGCTATGACTGCTTTTAATTACAGTATAAAGACTAAAGTGAGTACTGAACTCAAAGTAATGCGTGTTTAACTGAATTATATGGATAGGGAATTTTGTAAGATACAGTTAAAAGGGGTCTAGCAGTAATTTAGTCGTAAAGATTCTTTCAGAGCTATAACTAGAACCTTTATAGCGGTATTTGTGACAATAATTATCGATGGAGATGCATCTAGATCTGTTCTGATGGAAGTAAGTGAAGGAATTAGTGCTCGCAGCTGCAAGTAGAATTATCTTAGTTACAGTTTATCCCTCTTACGGCTGTAATAAATTGAATCATTAACGGCAGGATGACCTAGATGTAAAAATACTAAGTGTCTGATAACTGATAGAATAACAATAAAATAAGGCCAGTGAAAACTCTTCACTGGCCAATTCTGATATAACTGATCTAAGTGCATGTGATAAGCAGCTGAAAATAAAGATGAGTGCCTATAAGGCCTTGTCTGTCTTTAATTCCTGCAGGTCTCCTCGATATAGGAAAAAGCTCATTTCCTTATCTAAAAACGGCATGCGTCTGGTGACAGCCCCGATGCGCGTCATCCCTTTAGATTCATAAAACGCATAAGTGCAGCTCGTATCAGTAAACAGACGAAATGTTCTGGCCCCTTCATTCTGCATAAAAGTGAGATAGGAATGGAACAAATGAGAACCAATGCCTGACTGTCTGGTTGACGCATCAACCGCAAAAAATGTCAGTTCTCCATCGTATGTTTCGTAAGTCTGTTTAAGCAGGGCCTGATTAACCTGCAAATTTCTTCGAAAAGACTGAACGGCCTGTTTTCCCTCAGAAGTCAGAAGCAGCCTGATCAGATGATAGCCCATATTCAAGTAATAACGTTTTTCTTTGAGTGGAACCTCATTTGTCCGCCCCAGAATCAGTCCAACGAGCTTCCCTTCTCGGAGGGCAACTTGTGAAAAATTATGATGAGCAAGACTTGAATACAGAAAAACATAGGCCATATGCAAAGCATTGTTGGATGAAGCAACTTTCTCGTACTGCCAGGTATCTTTAATAAGTTGGGCCGCAGCTGCGTAATCTTTTTTTTCAATAGCCCGGTAAATCAGTGTATCGGCTGACATTTAATCGCCCTTTCTGTAGCGTGTTATGGATACATTATAGCATAAGGATGGGAATGGGCCGAAAAGGATAGTAGGCTTGAGACTTAGAAAATGAAACGACTCACCTGACCTGTTACACTGGGGACGAGGGGAAATATCTGGTCGTCAAGGAGTAGTGCTAGATCCTTTTTAGATAGAATGACCTTTGAAAGGAAGATAGACTCATGCAGATCGGAAAAATGAATAAACACGAGGCAGAGGCAGTCAGTCAGATGGTAGCTAATGCGTTCTACGATAAGTTTCAGGACAAGACCCAGCTGACTAAGAAGCAGCTACAGAAATTACTCAAGCTAGTCTGGATTCAGGAAGCAGACAGTTTTTCAATGACTATCTTTACCGTACAAGCAGAAGGGGAAGTTGTCGGAGGTTTCGGCTGTTCCACTTCTGGTCATTTTAAGCCAGGTTTGAGACTTTTAGCTAAAACCGCTGCGATCATAAAGGCGATTGGACCGAAAGCGTTTATTTCCTTTGTTAAGGCTGGAATGAGTACAAGTCGAAATCCTGTTAAAAATGAATGGTACATCGATTTTATCGCAGTGAAAGAGTCCCATAGAAATCAGTCGATCGGCCACGACATTATGGACTATTTGACAGGTGCGGCACTAAGTGATCCGGAAATCGACAATCTGACTCTCTATGTTCTGAAAGGAAATGACCGGGCAAAACATCTTTACGAAAAATATGGATTTATAGAACAGTACTCGAAGCCGGAATCTGACTATCACTTTATGAAAAAAGTAATCAGATATTAAATCCCTATGTCTAATAAGAATGAGAAGACTATAAACTGAGACCGTTATCATAAATAACACATGTTCTATCTCTTTATTTCAATCCCTCTTTTTGCTATAGTTGAATAATGCATTTTTAACCATTGCCTTTCAGCAATGGAGGAGGGAGTCATGATGAAAGAAAGAGAACACTATGGTCTGGGAACTGCCATTTCCATGATCATCGGAATCAGTATTGGTTCAGGTATATTTTTTAAAGCAGATGAAATTCTAATTGCAACTGGAGGCAGTGTCTGGCTGGGTATTCTGGTTTTCGTTATTGGGGCACTTTGTGTCATATTCGGAAGTATCACCTTATCACAACTGGCAGGTCGGTCTTCCATGAGAGGAGGAGTCGTCTCCTACTATGAGGAATTCGTTTCGTCAAAAGCAGCGAACGCCTTTGGATGGTTCCAGCTCTATGTCTATTTCCCGACGATTACAGCCGTTGTCAGCTGGGTATCAGGGATTTATACTATTTCTCTGTTTGGTCTGGAGTCCAGTCTGGAACTGCAGACGATACTAGGACTAATGTACATGACATTCTTCTTTGCTATGAACTACTTTTCATACAAGAGCGGAGGGCGTTTTCAGAATATATCCACAGTAGTCAAAATGATTCCTCTGATTGGAATCGGACTGCTAGGGATTTTCTGGAATCAGAACGCACCGGCTCTGCCTGAAGGAATAGCTCTGGTTGAAAGAAGCAATGTCGGATGGGCCTGGCTTGGAGCGTTAGCCCCGGTAGCCTTTTCTTTCGACGGATGGATCGTATCTACGACCATCACTCAGGAAGTGAGAAATCATCGACGGACGATGCCACTGGCACTGACGATCGGCCCGCTTGTTGTTCTTGGGGTATACCTGGCCTTCTTCCTTGGACTGATAGCAATCGTCGGCGTGGAGTTCATTCTCTCGGCAGGCGATCAGGCGATCGGTCAGGCTGGGCAGTCGATATTAGGCATATACGGGGAACGGATACTGACGAGCTTTGTGCTCATATCCATCCTTGGAGTGGTCAATGGGATCAGCTTGGGTTATATCCGACTGCCTCATACTCTGGCTATGAAAAATATGATGCCGATGAGTGGTCGAATTAAGAATCTGGATGAAGAGAAAGGTCTGTCACCATTCGCCGCACTGACAGCATACGGATTATCTGTCTTCTGGCTGGTCATGCATTACATTACTCAAAGATGGGACATCCTTGCCGGTGGAGACATCAGTGAAATCGCCATCGTATTCAGTTATGTCCTATATATTGTCTTGTATATCAAAGTCATTCAGCTTAAGAAGGAAAAACGCATCACTAGTGTATTTTTAGGTTACGTCGCGCCAGTACTGGGCACGATCGGATCGCTGGTCATCCTGCTGGGCGGCTGGTTCTCAAATCCGTTTTACATGCCGATCTTCATAGGATTCTCAGCTCTTGTATGTGTACTGGGGTATCTTTACGGCACTAAACATGCGCAGCCTCTCATTAATGAAGGGTAAAACGAGGAGAGATAACATGTTAAGAGAATTTTGTGCTGAAAACTTCTACAACGTACCTGAAGCTATTCATGCCGGTGCTGACCGGATAGAATTGTGTGACAGGCTGGATGTAGGAGGAACAACCCCTTCTGAACAGGTCCAGAAAGAGGTTCTGGCATTCGCTCATCAGCATCAGGTCAAGGTCGTAACGATGATAAGGCCACGTGGAGGCAGCTTTGTCTACACGGACGAAGAAAAAGCGATGATGGTCGAATCTGCTGCTCGTTCAGTCGAACTTGGAACAGACGGGATAGTCTTCGGTGCACTCACGCCAGATGGACAAATCGACTGGCCATTTATCGACAAACTGGTCGAATGTGCTGGAAACAGAGAAACGGTTTTTCATATGGCATTTGACGAGCTTGCCGAAACAGCTCAGTTGGCTGCAGTTTCAGAACTGAGCGGTCATGGAATAAACAGACTACTGACACGAGGGGCAAAAGCAGGGTCAGCTCTGAATCATTATAAATGGATCAATCAGCTTGTCGAAGAAGCTTCAGGACGTCTTGAAATTCTTGCCGGTGGGGGCCTAACTTATAAAAATCTTTCCGAAGCAGCTGAGTTGATTCACACGGACCAGTTCCACGGTACGCAGATTGTTGACCTGGATTTAAAAAAAAATAAAAAATAAAAGTGTTGACACGGATTTAGTCCATCTGATAGACTACTAATCAGTCACAACATTAATTAAATTTAAATGAGAACAGTTAGCGTTGAAAAGATAAGTACAGATTAGAGATTCATCTCAGAGAGCTCTCGCCTGGTGAAAGGGAGCATGAGGATCGATCTGGAAAATGGTCTTTGAGCTGAAATGGTGAGTACATGTATGAGCCATTTCCGGGTGCACCCGCTATAGTGCCGCAGTATGCAGAAGCAGACAGGCTTTTAAGTACTGGCAGAGGTTACTTCAGCAATGAAGTGACGAACGAAGGTGGAACCGCGAATAGACCTATTCGCCCTTTTTAAGTTTAGAGACTTGAAAAGGGCGTTTTTTATTGCTCTGTATAATCTTCAGAGTTTCTCTGGACCTATCAGGAAACTGTCCCTTTCAGGTTTAGAGACCGTATTAGAACAGGAGTGAACCAAAGTGATTACTTTAAATAAAGTGACCAAGACATTTTTAAACAAAAAACAGCCGTTTGAAGCTGTGAAAGAAACTAATTTAACAATCAACAAAGGAGAAATTTACGGCATAGTCGGGTATTCTGGAGCCGGTAAAAGTACCTTGCTCAGAATGCTTAATGGACTTGAGCGGCCGTCTTCAGGTTCCGTCATCATTGACGACAAGGAGCTTTCTCCTCTAGGAAAAAGAGAGCTGAGAAAAGAGCGCCAGTCCATAGGTATGATTTTCCAGCATTTCAACTTGCTCTGGAGCCGGACTGTACTGGAAAATATCTGCTTCCCACTTGAAATTGCCGGTGTGTCAAAAGCCGAGCGGATAGACCGGGCCAGAGAACTGATCAGCCTGGTCGGATTAAGTGACAAGGAAAAAGCCTATCCGGCACAGCTGTCTGGTGGAGAGAAGCAGCGGGTCGGGATTGCCAGAGCACTGGCGAATGACCCGAAAGTCCTGCTCTGTGATGAAGCGACCAGCGCCCTCGATCCTCAGACGACAGATGAAGTGCTTGACCTTCTCGCCAAGATAAATGAGGAACTGAATGTCACGATCGTTCTGATCACTCATGAAATGGAAGTAGTCAGAAAAATCTGTGACCGGGTAGCGGTTATGAACAAAGGAAATATCGCTGAAGAGGGATCGGTTCTCCAGGTATTCAGAAATCCTCAGGAAGACATTACTAAACGATTTATCCGTCAGGACAGGGAAACGGACAATAAGGAGACGCGCCAGGCGCTGACTGAACTGAAAAAAGCCTATCCGGACGGTCAAATCATTCAGCTGTTCTTCCAAGGAGACAACATCGGCTCACCAGTGATCACTCAGGTCAGCAGACAATGCGGCTGCGACATCAACATTATTCAAGGAACGATCCAGTCGACACATAACACGCCGGTAGGTACACTGATCATCCAGGTTCTAGGTGACCAGAGCAAGCAGGAACAGGCACTCGAACTGTTCAAAACCTATCCTGTCCAAGTAGAGGTGATTGAATAAAAATGTTAAATCAATTGACAATAGCAGGTATCTTGACAGAATATACCAATTTTGAAACTGTTTCATGGGACAGATTATGGACAGCAACAAAGCAAACGATTTATATGAGCGCCTTGTCAGTCATTGCCGTCTTCGTTCTCGGACTTATACTTGGTCTTATTCTATATGAAACGAGAGACAACCAGACGATCTGGTCAGTAGCCTTATACAAGTCAGTATCAGTCATGGTCAACATTTTCCGGTCGATTCCGTTTATTATCCTGATCGTTCTGCTGATTCCTTTTACACGGGTGATCGTCGGCAGCATTACAGGACCGACTGCAGGACTTCCTGCCCTTATTTTATCAGCTGCACCGTTCTATGCACGGCTGGTAGAAACGGGACTCAGAGAAGTGGATAAAGGCGTGATCGAAGCAGCGGAAGCGATGGGTGCGTCTAAATTTGAACTCATCATGAAAGTGTATATTCCGGAAAGCCTGCCTTCCATCATTGCCGGCATAACAGTTACGGCGATCAGTCTCGTCGGCTACACGGCGATGGCTGGGGTGATCGGAGCAGGTGGCTTAGGGAATCTGGCTTATCTGGAAGGCTTCCAGCGAGGTAGGGCAACCGTCACACTAGTGTCCACATTAGTAATTTTACTCATTGTTTTTGTTATCCAATTTATAGGGGACCGTTGGGTTTCTTATATTGATAAAAGATAAAAAATAGAGAATAGGGGAGAAATATATTATGAAAAAAGCAATCAGACTAGGTTTATTGAGCAGTGCATTCTTACTGGCAGCATGCGGGAATGGAAATGGCGATACAGCTGGAGACAGCCCGGATCCGGCAGAAGGCAATGGAAATGAAACAACAGAAGAGACAATTGAAGAGTCTCAGGTACTAAGAGTCGGGGCGACCAATGTGCCTCACGCAGAAATCCTGGAATTCATTCAGCCGACACTGGCAGAAGAAGGCATTGAACTGGAGATCGAAACGTATAATGACTACATTATACCGAATCTGGCTCTTTCTGATGGGGATATCGATGCCAACTACTTCCAGCACGTGCCGTATTTTGAAACACAAGTGGAAGAAAACGACTATGACTTCGCCAATGCAGGTGGGATTCATATCGAACCTCTAGGTGCATACTCAAACCGTCACGACAGCCTGGAAGATCTGCCTGAAGGGGCAACGATTCTTGCCAGCAGCAGTGTTGCCGATCACGGACGTATTCTGGGTATTCTTCAGGATGCCGGGCTGATCACAGTAGACGACTCGATCGATCTGATTGACGCATCGTTCGATGATATTGTAGAAAATGAACGAAACCTTCAGTTCGAATATGAATACGATGCAGCGCTAATGACGACATTGTACGCTCAGGATGAAGGAGATGTGTTCTTCATCAACTCAAACTTTGCAGTGGATCAAGACATCAGTCCAGTTGAAGAAGCAATCGCTTTGGAAAGCAGTTCGTCGCCGTATGCCAATATCATTGCAGTACGTTCAGAAGACGAAGACAGCGAACTGATTGCCCGTTTGGTTGAAGTGCTTAGAGCAGAAGAAACTCAGGAATTCATTCTGGATACTTGGGATGGTGCGGTTATACCAGTTGACGAATAAAAAATAAAGAGTTTAAGATTGTTCTAAAATTACTGCATATGACTTTACTTGTTCCAGCTCGTGGTCAATACTATGACTAGAAAGAATCAAAGCAGCTGACGAAAGGGAGAATGGAATGAGTAAAGTTTACATCGCAGGAGCAAAACGAACACCCATTGGATCATTTTTAGGCGCACTTAAAGATGTGTCTGCCGCTGATTTAGGCAGTTACGCAATAAAAGGTGTGCTGGAACAGAGCAAAATCAATCAGAAAGACATCGATGAAGTTGTTCTGGGAAATGTACTGCCGGCTGGACAGGGACAAGGTGTCACTCGTCAGGCAGCAATCAAGGCAGGAATTCAAGTTGACGTTCCAGCGTATTCATTGAATATGGTCTGCGGAAGTGGATTAAAATCGGTAATGAACGCTTATCTGGGAATTAAAGCCGGTGAATATCAAGCGATCATTGCAGGGGGCACAGAATCAATGAGTCAGGCACCCTACCTAATTCCAGGCAGCACCCGTAGTGGTCAGAAAATGGGCGGTTATAAAGTGGGAGACCACATGCTAGATGATGCTTTGACAGATGCTTTTGAAGGCTATCATATGGGAGTGACCGCTGAGAATATCGTTGAACGATACAACCTGACTCGAGAAGATCAGGATCACTTTGCCTACACGTCTCAAAAGAGAGCGATCGAAGCGATAGACAATGGGGCCTTCAATAATGAAATCATTCCAGTGGAGACTAAAGTCCGTAGAGAAACGGTTATTGTCGACACGGACGAATACCCCAATCGTAATACGACAGAAGAAAAACTGAACAGCCTAAGACCGGCTTTCAAAAAAGACGGGTCCGTTACAGCCGGAAATGCCTCCGGAATCAATGACGGGGCCAGCGCAACTCTGATCGTTGGGGAAGACTACCTGACTGAAAATAATCTGACTCCCCTCGTTGAAATCGTCGGGATAGGTCAGGGAGGCGTCGATCCTTCAGTTATGGGTCTAGGACCAACTCCAGCTATCAAGCAGGCAGTCAAGCGTGCGGAAATAAGTTTTGAGGACATCGATGTATTCGAGTTGAATGAAGCATTCGCCAGTCAGAGTCTGGGTGTTATAAAAGAAATATCGGATGAATTTGGAGTAGACAAAGACTATATGCTTGAGCGGACAAACCTAAATGGAGGAGCTGTTGCGCTTGGTCATCCAGTTGGTGCCAGTGGTAACCGGATTCTGGTCACACTTGTCCATCTGATGAAGCAGCGTGGACTGACATACGGTCTGGCGTCATTATGCATCGGCGGAGGCATGGGAGTAGCTGTTCTGGTTAAAAATGCAGATAATAAATATTCATAGTTGACACAGTTATATTTTCCATATATGATTTATTTAACAAGTAAATAGTCTTCAGGGCAGGGTGTAAGTCCCTACCGGTGGTAAAGCCCACGAGCCGCAAGGCAGATTCGGTTAGATTCCGAAGCCGACAGTATAGTCTGGATGAAAGAAGACACGTATATGCACAATTGGACTTTCAAGAGGACAACTAGGCCTTTTCAAAGTGCAGATTGAGATGACCTTTCAAACCCTGGAATAGTTTATTCCAGGGTTTTTCTTTATATAGGTCCAGCTGCCAGTCTGACTGGCGTACTCTCTTGTTCTGTTATGTGCATAACTGGTCAAAATTCTTCAAGCCCTGAATCTTAATTGATTCGGGGCTTTTTTAATGAGGTGAAAAAGTGACAACGGACGAAACCTATATGAAAAGGGCATTATATTTAGCAGCGCAAGCGAAGGGTCACACGTCTCCTAATCCTATGGTAGGGGCTGTCATAGTGAAAGACGGGCGAATCATAGGAGAAGGGTATCATCATCAAGCTGGAGAACCGCATGCAGAAGTCAATGCGATCAACTCTGCGAATGAACCAGTAGAAGGGGCAACGATATATGTCACGCTTGAACCGTGTTCTCATTATGGCCGCACGCCGCCATGTTCGGATCTGATTATCGACAAAAAGCTGAAGAGAGTAGTTGTAGCCGCACTTGATCCGAACCCGGTCGTTTCTGGAAACGGCATTGAGCGTATAAGAAATGCAGGAATTGAAGTGGTGACAGGCGTTCTTGAAGAAGAAAGCAGAAAGTTGAACGAAGTGTTCAACTATTTTATTACTACTAGAAGTCCCTTTGTCGTAATGAAATACGCAATGACACTGGATGGAAAAATAGCTACAGAAACCGGGGAGTCGAAATGGATCTCGTCTGATGCATCAAGAAATCATGCGCATCATTTAAGAGGGCATCTCAGCGGAATAATGGTTGGAATAGGAACGGTCCTGAAAGATGACCCCCGATTGACCTGTCGGGTTGATGGACTGCCTCAGCCAGTGCGTATTATTATGGACAGTCAATTGAAAATCCCTATGGACGCAAGAGTCCTGACTGAGCAGGATAAAGCAAAGACATTGATACTGACGACCGAACAGGCACCTTCGGCAAAAAAAGAGGCGCTTGAAAGTAGAGGCGTGACGGTAAAAATTGTTGGAGAATCTGACGGACATGTCGATTTGGAAGAAGCCATGCGGATCATCGGGGAATACGGCGTAGACAGCCTTCTGCTTGAAGGGGGAGGAACGCTCAATGCAGCTGCGTTGAAAGCTGGAATCGTGCACAAACTGTCTGTTTATATTGCACCTAAACTCCTTGGTGGAGCAGAAGCGATATCTCCAGTCATTGGACACGGGGTCCAACAGATGTCCGATGCTTATAAACTGAAATCTGTTGAAATAACCAGAATTGAAGATGATTTGCATATTGAAGCTTATATAGATAGGAGTGAAAATTAAATGTTTACAGGAATTGTTGAAGAAATAGGAGAAATCAAAAGCATTAAAAAAGGTGCTAAATCAAGCGAATTGACCATTAAAGCAGAGAAGGTTCTGGAAGATGCAGCCATAGGAGACAGCATATTGACTAATGGGGTGTGCCTGACGATCACTACTTTCGATAAAACGTTTTTCACAGCTGATGTCATGTCAGAAACCTTGGATAGAACGACTTTGGGAACACTGACTTCCGGTAGCCGTATCAATCTTGAGCGAGCGCTGACGCTTCAGACCAGACTAGGTGGCCATATGGTCAGCGGACACATCGACGGAACAGGAGTCATTACTCATTTCAGAAAAGACGATAATGCGGTCTGGGTCACAGTCAATGCCTCCAAGAACCTGCTGAAATACATTATCGAAAAGGGATCCATAGCAATCGACGGCATCAGTCTGACGGTCGCAGCTGTATCAGATAATGACTTTCAAGTATCGATCATCCCGCATACGTCTGAGCAAACCACATTGCTGAGCCATTCAATCGGCGACAAGGTCAATCTCGAATGTGACATGATCGGAAAATATGTAGAAAAGCTAATGGGCCTGGCTCCAAAGAGCGAGACAAAGTTAAAGCTAAGTCAAGACTTTTTGCAGACTAATGGGTTTGTATAGATAGAAAGAAACAGGAGTGAGGGCATGTTCAATAAAGTTGAAGAATTACTGGAAGATCTGAAACAAGGGAAAAACGTCATTATCGTAGATGATGAAGACAGGGAAAACGAGGGAGACATCGTCTGTGCAGCAGAATTCGCGACTGCTGAAAATGTCAACTTTATGGCCAAGTATGCCAGAGGACTGATCTGTATTCCTATGACTAAGGAGTATACGAAGAAGCTGGGTCTGTCTCAAATGAGTCTATACAATACGGATGATCACACGACAGCCTTTACAGTATCCATCGATCATGTAGATACCACTACAGGAATATCAGCCGGCGAACGTTCGCTGACAGCTATGAAAACGGTGGATGAAGACAGCCGTCCTGAAGACTTCAAGCGTCCGGGACATATGTTTCCACTTGAAGCGGTTGACGGAGGTGTGCTGGCAAGAAATGGCCATACGGAAGCCACTGTAGATCTGATGAGACTCGCCGGTCTGAAACCGGTCGGTTTATGCTGTGAAATCATGAACGATGACGGGAGCATGGCTAGACGTGATGATCTTGTGGCTTTTGCAGAAGAACACGATATGAAAATGGCAACGATAAGTGAACTGATCGAATACCGGAAAGCCAATGAACAGGTTATTTTTCGGGAATCAAAAGCCAAGCTGCCAACAAAGTTCGGTGAATTCGATATTTATGCGTATGAACATAAATTTACCGGTGAACATCATGTCGCGCTTGTCAAAGGAGATGCATCAGATGGGGAACCTGTTCTCTGTCGCATCCATTCGGAATGTCTGACTGGGGATGTGTTCGGATCTAAAAAATGTGACTGCGGTCAGCAGCTCGATTCTGCCATGGAAAAAATTGCAGAAGAAGGCAGAGGCGTGCTTCTATACATGAGACAGGAAGGCCGCGGGATCGGACTGGTCAACAAGATCAAAGCGTATGCGCTGCAGGATCAGGGGCACGATACCATTCAGGCCAATGTTCTGCTCGGCTTCCCGATAGATGCCAGGGAGTACTACGAATGCAAGCAGATATTTGATGATCTTGGTGTCAGCAGACTTAATCTGATGACCAACAACCCCCTCAAGATATCAAGTCTGGATCAGTACGGGCTGAAAGTCGAAAAGCGGGTACCGATACAGATGACGCTCTTCGATGAAGACAAGGAGTATCTGCGCACGAAAAAAGAAAAAATGGGACACTATTTAGAATATTAAAAAATGAATTTGGAGGAACAGAATTATGAATAAGATTGAAGGACAGTTAATTGCACAGGATTTAAAAATTGGAATCGTCGTGGGACGCTTCAATGACTTTATCGGGTCAAGACTGCTTGATGGGGCTGTAGATGCATTAGTCAGACACGGAATGGAAGAGTCGGATATCGACGTTGCCTGGGTACCTGGAGCATATGAAATCCCATTAGTAGCTAAAACAATGGCGGCATCCGGAAAGTATGATGCAGTGGTTACTCTTGGTGCAGTGATCAGAGGAGCTACCTCTCACTACGACCATGTCTGTGGAGAAGTATCCAAGGGAGTGGCTTCAGCATCAGACACTACAGGTGTACCTGTCATGTTCGGCGTGCTGACAGTCGATACAATCGAACAGGCTATTGAACGTGCCGGAACAAAAGCTGGTAACAAGGGTGGAGAAGTAGCCGTTGGAGCAATCGAAATGGCCAACCTTATGAAAAAATTGAAATGAAGAATGAATTGAGTCACGTCAGAACAATCATTTTTGATTATGACGGTACGCTTCATGACAGCAGTAAAATATACATCCCCGCGTTTAAACGCGCATACAATTATCTTGTGAAGAATAACAAAGCAGAAGAAAAAAACTGGTCAGATGAAGAAATTACCCAGTGGCTGGGCTACAGCAAGCAGGAAATGTGGGAGCTGTTCATGCCCGACCTCGATCCTAGTTTTCGTCAGGATGCATCTGGACTTATCGGTAAAACGATGCTTGAAATGATTCAGAGGAATGAAGCTAGATGGTATGCAGGCGCTGTTGACACTCTGCAGTATCTCAAAGATCAGGGATATACTCTGATCTTCTTAAGTAACTGCTCAATCAGTTACATGGAGATGCATGCCGAACAGTTTAGACTGAAAGGCTACTTTAAGAGACTGTACTGTACGGAACAGTTCAACTTCAGGAAATCAAAGAAAGAGATCGTTAAACTGCTGAAACAGGACTTTGAAGGAGATATTGTTGTAATAGGCGACCGATTCCAGGATATCGAAACGGCTGAACTTGAAGGAGTCTACGCTATAGGATGCACCTATGGCTTCGGAAAACATAAGGAACTCGAAGGAGCAGATTTGCTCATCTCCGATATAGGTGAACTTAGAAACTATTTATAATAAACGAAGTGATGCTCGGTCTCTTTCAGACGGCCGCATCACTTTTTTATATGAATATAAACAGGAAACCGGCTGAAATTACCCCCGTCAGAAAGCCTTCTAGATTTCCTTCTCTTTCAGACGGAAGCTCATGCTTGATGACATTCAGTGTCATCGCGCCCGCTACAAAAGCTTCAACACTTCCGAATATATACTCTGGAAAATCAGAAAATAGCCCGATTCCGAACCCGACAATGATAGCCAGAGAAAGAATATGCCGTCCGTACTGATCATATACTGATTCATGGTGACGTCTGAGCCCCCAGTCATTCGTCACAAAATGAAGAGCAAAAGCAATAAAGAATACAACTAATGTGGCATCCGGTTCTCGCCTGTCTGTCAGAAGGTAGCCGATCATGGCATTGTATAAAGAAAAGAAGGCAATGTGGGCCCAGAACAGGCGGGATTCGATCAAGTTGGGATTGGTCTGTTCTTTAGTTTCATAAGCGCGTGCAATCAGACGGTCCATCGCATAAAAAACGGATAGACCAAGCAAGGCAATGATATATAAGGCATAGTGCAGCAAGTGTCCTTCCAGCCAGTGTATTTCCTGTTCAGCTAATTCCTGGGTGTGTGCAACTTGGGGCCACAGGTGGATAAAGACATAGGCTATTCCCACTCCAGCAGAAAACGAAATGAATCGTCTTAATAAAGCTTTCGGTAAAGATATGTATATAGATAGGAAATGAATCAGCACGAAGCTGACAGCCAAAATTAAAGGTATCCACATAATCAGTTGAGCTGCTTGAGACAGCTGTCCTCTCTTTCTTCCAGTCTATCTTTATGTAATACTCAAAGTGTACACTATTCGTCTTATATTTTCAGTACGGAACACTAAAATATAAGACGGTCGTTAATAGAGATTAAAGTCAATTTAGAGTATGATTGACTTAGGACAATTGAGGAAGCAGGTGTGACATGATCAGTAAAGGTAATACGGAAAGGACGGACTCTATTACTGAATGGGTGCTGGTAACTGATCCTGTAAGAGACGATGTGAAAAAAGAGACCGATAAATTTTCAGCAGATTTGGATATTTCCTCTCTCTTGGAAGATAGGACAGTGTCCTACTATAGTTGCCTGAAGGATCATTACGGGCAACGTGTGTCTGTACTGCACCTCCCTGTTTTTAATGATCTGCAAAGTAATCATCTTGCAGATACATCCACAACACTTACGTTCATTTTTTCAATGGCATCTGTTTTAGTCGTACTGAACGGGTATTCAGACGAAGGGTTGCTTGATAAGCTCAATTCAGACCGATCGCCTCATCAGGTAATGATGGATCTGATAGTTAGTATGTATATTGCGGTGGACAATCGAATGGACCGATTAAGCCAGAACATCCGTGAGGCGAAGTCGGAAACTGTAGAAAAAGCCAATAGAGAAGTGCTGTTGAGTCTGGCTGATATCGAACAGGAAATGGTTATCTTTTCTAAACGGCTTGAAGATTATGGTGAAACCTTTCATCAGTGGTTATCAGATTCAACGATAGAGAGAACATGTACTCACCAAGAGAGAGAAAACGTGAGACTTCTTATACGTAAAAGTCTCTTCAACAGTCAGCTATATAAAGAACTGATTGAATCCACAAGTGGACTTCTCTCGGACAGCATCGATAACCGATTGAACAGCATCATGGAATTTCTTGAATCAATCGCCCTGGTCATATCCATTCCGACCCTTATTTTCAGCTTGTTCGGGATGAATACCGGGGGATTGGTCGGCCGGCAGTCCCCATTTGGAACGATTGTTGTTATCCTGATATCAGTCCTTCTTGGAGCAGCCGTGGCAATTTATCTGAGAAGGAAAAAATACTTGTGAAGTATTATACTCATGCTTGAGATTACTGATTAATTGGAGTAAAGTGAAGGAAGAGATAATTAATTGAGGAGGAATAGACTATGAACGGCAATAAATTAAGAAAGTCTTCAGATGATCGAGTTATTTCAGGCGTATGTGGAGGAATTGCAGAGTTTTTCGGTATTTCGTCACTGGCTGTCAGACTGATTTTCCTGATCCTTCCATCAAACCTGCTTCTGTACATCATTCTGGCCATGATCATGCCTGAAGATTACTAAAAAGGCATTACAGAAATGCTCATGTACACAGAAACGTTTAGCTGACCTGGGAACTGATAGAGGCCAATTTAAATACGCAAAAGCAGTGAGGTTTGTTCCATATTTAATGGCACCTCATTGCTT
Source organism: Alkalibacterium sp. s-m-28 (assembly GCF_054658175.1). Classification (NCBI taxonomy): domain Bacteria; kingdom Bacillati; phylum Bacillota; class Bacilli; order Lactobacillales; family Carnobacteriaceae; genus Alkalibacterium; species Alkalibacterium sp. s-m-28. The sequence goes on along the minus strand of NZ_BAAGIQ010000038.1, from coordinate 1,022 downwards.
TTTTGTTGCAGAAAGAAGCTCGTGAAAGTTTCTGCTTATGCATAATTCTTGTGTTCTAACTTTTATTAGGTAGCTGTCATGCTGACAGCTGCCATCCAATTAAAGATTCTGTTTGTGACGAAAGCAATAGTTGGATCATATGCCCAACTCGGAGGGAGAAAGCGTGTCGAGTTGGTCGCAAAATGGATCTTATGTCCAACTCGGAGGGAGAAAGCGTGTCGAGTTGGTCGCAAAATGGATCTTATGTCCAACTCGTAGGGAGAAAGCGTGTCGAGTTGGTTGCAAAACGGATCTTATGACCAACTAGTAGGGAGAAAGCGTGTTGAGTTGGTCGCAAAATGGATCTTATGTCCAACTCGCAGGTAGAAAGCGTGTCGAGTTGGTCGTAAAACGGATCTTATGTCCAACTCGGAGGGAGAAAGCGTGTCGAGTTGGTCGCAAAATGGAACTTATGTCCAACTCGCAGGTAGAAAGCGTGTCGAGTTGGTCGCAAAACGGATCTTATGTCCAACTCGCAGGTAGAAAGCGTGTCGAGTTGGTCGCAAAACGGATCTTATGTCCAACTCGACACCTCCATACCCAGCGAGCTGACACTTTTTCCCCAAAAAAATCTCCCAATCCCCCAAATCACTGGAAGTATCCAACTACTCCAAATCAGAACAAGCAGAATACCCCGTTGGATCAAGGAACTTTACTTCCTCAATAAAACAGGGCGTAAAGATCACAAAACATTGCTATCAAAGAAACGAGTTTTATCCATAACTATTGCCATCAGGGTTCGCTAAGGATGAACCCTTCCCAATTTCCTCATCTGACAGAAAAAAAGCAAAGTGAAAACAACTTCGGTACCGATCAGGACTTACATAATCAGCAGAAGAGCACCGGTCATCATAATTAAGCATTATGGTGTTAAGTCAAGAGAATAGATTATAAAATGACAACCTATTTTCATAAAAAAGGGTGCACTGAACTAAACCGCCACGTATTCGAAAATACGTTCGGTTTATATCTTCGGATAGTCG